>JBAXFC010000601.1:0-2150 GCA_037140135.1 Chloroflexota bacterium | reverse complement strand
GGACCGGGGTGGCCGGGGCGGCGGTGGCCGGGACCGGTGTCGCGCTGGAGCCGCCGCAGGCGGCGATGAATGCCGAGACGCCGCCCAGGGCCGCGATCGCGGCTCCCCCCTGCAGCACCTGGCGACGGGTGACGGACCGTGGGCCGTCCTGATCAGCCATAACGGGAAGCCTCCTCCAGTGATACGGCCCTGACCGAAAACGGCCAGGCCGGGCATGTGCGGATTGTTGCGGGGCTGGAACGGAATGTCAAGGTACTCACCGTGTTCGCACGGGCGTATATGTTCGTTTCCGTTGACTTTTCCTCCGGGCAGCGCGAAGATGCGGGTCGTGCGGTCAATGGCCGGGCTCCGTGATTGGGAGTCCACCGCACCGGTATGGTGGAGGCCATGCTCGCTCGTCAGCGCCAGACGCTCATCCTCGACCGCGTGCGTGAAGCCGGTGCTGTCCGCGTGGCCGATCTCGCGCGCGAGCTCGACGTCTCGGACATGACCGTCCGCCGCGACCTCGAGGTGCTCCACGAGCGCCGGCTGCTCGAGAAGGTCCACGGCGGGGCCACGGCGCTCTCGAGCCTCGCCCAGTTCGAGCCCGGCTTCGTCGCCAAGTCCTCCCTGCAGCAGGCCGAGAAGGAACTGATCGCGGAGACAGCGGTGGGGCTCGTGGAGCCCGGCATGGCCATCGCCATCTCGGCCGGGACCACCACCTTCGCAATGGCCGCGCGGATTGCCGAGATCCCCCGCCTGACCATCGTCACCAACTCGATGCGCGTCGCCGACGTCCTGTTCCGGACGGGCCGCCATGACCAGACCGTGATCCTCACGGGAGGCACCCGGACCCCGTCGGAGGCGCTGGTCGGGCCGTTCACGATCGCCCAGCTGCGGAGCATCCATGTCGACCTCGTCTTCATGGGGATCCACGGGATGGATGCGAAGGCGGGGTTCACCTGCCCCAACATCGCCGAGGCGGAGACGAACGTCACCCTCCGTGAGGCGGGCCGGCGACTCGTGGTTGTCGCGGACAGCACGAAGTGGGGCGTGGTCGGCATCGCGACGATCGCCCGTCTCGACGAAGCCGACATCCTCGTGACGGATTCCAGCCTCGAAGGGGCCGCGGTGCCGATCCTCGAGGAGGCCGTCGGCCGGCTTGTGCTTGTCTCGGCCCCGGCCGTCGCCGGCGACGCTGCGCAGCCGCCGCATGCGGGCCTGGGTCGTCCTGTCGCCGCAGACCCCGATGGGCTCGCCCATGCCCACTGACCCCATGGAGCCTGCCGTCCGGCCAGACGACGTTGACCTGGCGGCGCTCGAGGACCAGCCGCACCGCCGGTACAACGCCCTGACCGGCGAGTGGGTGCTGGTCTCCGCGGGCCGGACGAAGCGCCCCTGGCTCGGCGCGGAGGAGCCCGAGCCTCCGGAGGAGCGGCCGGAGCACGACCCCGACTGCTACCTGTGCCCGGGGAGCACGCGGATCACCGGGGAGCGAAACCCGGTCTACGACTCCACGTTCGTGTTCACGAACGACTTCGCGGCCCTGCGGCCGTCCACCTCCGGCACGCGCCTGGGAACCGCCGCCGGCATCTTCCGGGCCGAGGGCACGCGCGGCACCTGCCGGGTCGTCTGCTTCAGCCCCCGCCATGACGTCACGCTCGCGGGAATGGACGAGGCCTCGATCCGCCGCGTCGTCGACATCTGGGCCGACCAGACCACCGAGCTGGGCGATCGCTTCCGCTGGGTCCAGGTGTTCGAGAACCGCGGGGCGGCGATGGGGGCGTCCAACCCGCATCCGCACGGCCAGATCTGGGCCGGTGACTCGTTGCCCGTCGAGGCCGCCGCCGAGGACGCCAGCCAGCGCGCGCATGCCGCGGCCTCCGGGCGCCGCCTGCTCGTGGATTACGCGGCAGCCGAGCGTGGTGGACCGCGCGTGATCCGCGACCAGGATGGCTGGCTGACGCTGGTCCCGTTCTGGGCGGCCTGGCCGTTCGAGGCGATGCTCCTCCCGGTGGAGCCGGCTGCCCGTCTCGCGGACCTTGACGGCGTCCGCCGCGGCGGGCTCGCGGCTGCGCTCTCGGACCTCAACCGCCGCTACGACGCGTTGTTCCGCAGGCCGTTCCCGTTCTCGATGGGCTGGCACCAGGCGCCGTTCGGCGGGGCGACGG
>JBAXFC010000600.1:0-2160 GCA_037140135.1 Chloroflexota bacterium | reverse complement strand
CGCGGTGTCCCTCGCCGCCGCGGACCCGCCCGTGAGGATCGTGAACACGTCCTCGAGCGTGGCCTCCGCCCGCTCCACCGCGACCCCACCGCCGACCGCGGCGGCGAGGGACACCGCGTCGTGCGCGCCGGGTGCGGTGATCACGTGGACCGCGTCACCCAGGAGCCCCGCGTGGGTCACGCCCGGCATGCCGGCGAGGCGGTCGATCAGGACGACCGGGCCGACGCCTTCGGGTGCGAGGTTCCACGGGTCGCCGGCCACCGCCTCGCGCAGGCGGGTGGGGCTGTCCATCGCGAGGAGCCGGCCCCGGTCCATGACGCCAAGCCTCCCGCAATGCTCGGCCTCGTCCATGTAGTGGGTGGTCACGAAGACCGTGGTCCCAGCGTCCGCGAGACCGTAGATGATGTCCCAGAACGCCCGTCGCGCCTCCGGGTCCACGCCCGAGGTGGGCTCGTCGAGGAACAGCAGCGGCGGCTCATGGACCAGCGCGATCGCCATCGCGAGCCGCTGCCGCCAGCCGCCCGCCAGCGAGCCCGCCCGCACATCGCGGTGCGGCTCCAGCCCCACGAGGGCGAGCATCTCGTCCATCCGCGTGGAGAGACGCGCCCGCCCCAGGCCGTACACGCCGCCGTAGAAGCGCAGGTTCTCGGCCACCGTGAGGTCCTCGTACAGGGCGAACTTCTGGCTCATGTAGCCCGAGCGCAGGCGAATCCACTCGGGGTCCTTCGCGACGTCGTGGCCCAGCACCGTCGCCGTCCCCTCGGTCGGCCGCAGCAGGCCCAGGAGCATGCGGATCGTGGTGGTCTTGCCGGAGCCGTTGGGCCCGAGATACCCCACCACCTCGCCGCGCTCGACGGTGAACGAGACGTGGTCCACGGCCGTGAACGTGCCAAAGCGCTTGACGAGGTCACGGACCTCGATCGCGATCTCAGGCATCGGCCGTCCCCTTCGCGAGCAGGCTGATGAACACATCCTCCATCGTGGGCGCGATGGGCCGCAGTCGCTCCACGGTCATGCCGGCGGCCGCCAGGGCTCCGGGCAGGCGTTCCAACGGCCCCGCGGCGTCCCGCACCCGCAGGTGCAGGCGGTCCCCGAAGGCCATCACGTCAACGACGTCGGGGTCGGCCAGGGCGACCGGTCGCACCCCGGAGCGGGGCCGCGCGTCG
The DNA here is from genome assembly GCA_037140135.1 of Chloroflexota bacterium. GTDB lineage: Bacteria > Chloroflexota > Limnocylindria > Limnocylindrales > CSP1-4 > CAIXZV01. The sequence continues at coordinate 994 of JBAXFC010000600.1, read as the reverse complement.
AGCTCGAGCACGTGTCCCTCGTAGGCCGCGACCAGCTGGCGGGGCGTCCCCTCGACGAGGATCCGGCCGCCGTACATGAAGCCCACCCGCGTGCAGCGGGCGGCCTCGTCCATGTAGGGGGTGGAGACGATGATCGCGCGCCCGTCGGCGAGGAGGCGGATGAGCAGCTTCCAGAACTCCTGGCGCGTGACCGGGTCCACGCCGCCGGTGGGCTCGTCGAGCAGGAGCACCTTCGGCTCGTGGACGAGCGCGCAGGCCAGCCCCAGCTTCTGCTTCATGCCGCCCGAGAGGGCTTCGGCCCGGCGGTCCTCGAAGCCCGCCAGGCCCACGAAGCCCAGCAGTTGCGCGGCTCGCGCACGGAACGGCTCGCCGCGGATGCCGCGAACCTCGGCGAAGAAGCGCAGGTTCTCGGCCACGGTGAGGTCGCCGTAGAGGCTGAAACGCTGGGCGAGGTAGCCGATACCGGAGCGGGCGGTGTCCGGATCGGCCGTCATGTCATGCCCGCCGACGCTGACGGCACCGGCGTCCGGGCGGAGGGCGCCCACGACCAGGCGCAGCGTCGTGGTCTTGCCGGCCCCATCCGGCCCGACCAGCCCGTACGCCTCGCCGGGGCGGACGACGAGATCCACGCCGTCCACGGCCTTCACGGGCCCGAAGGCGCGGTGCAGGCCGCGGGCGTCGACCAGGGCCTCGGGGGCTGCGGCGACGGTCATGGCGCCAAGCGCCTGGCCGAGCACTATCCGGCCGCGCGCGTCCTGGCGCTGGATTTCGCGCTGCCGATGCTGCAGGCCGCGCGCAGCCGCGAGCCCTGGTTGCGAAGAGTGCTCCAGAGCGCGCACGTCGATCATCTGTGCGCCGATTTTGCCGCGATGCCTCTGCCGGCGGCGAGCGTGGACCTCGCTTGGTCCAACCTGGCACTGCATTGTGCCGGCGATCCGCAAGCCGCATTCAAGGAGTTGCGCCGGGTGCTGAAGGTGGGAGGGCTCCTGATGTT
>JBAXFC010000599.1:0-2160 GCA_037140135.1 Chloroflexota bacterium | reverse complement strand
CGGCGTGGTCACGCCGCGTCCGCGAGATCGGCCGGAGCCACCGGATCGGCCGGCGGCAGGCCAGGGTCCGCCGGGCCGGCCGATGCGGCGCCGGTCAGCCCATCTCCAGGATCGGCCGGATCTCCACCTTGCCGAGCCGCGCGCCGGGAACCCGGGCTGCGGCGTCGATCGCCGCGTCGAGATCGGCCGCCTCGATCAGGTAGTAGCCGCCGAGGTGCTCCTTCGTCTCCGCGAACGGCCCGTCGGTGACCAGGCGGCGGCCGTCACGAACGGTCACCGTCGTGGCGCTGGAGACGTCCTTGAGCGCCTCCCCGCCGAGCAGCTGGCCGGTCCCCGCGAGCCACTCCGTGTACGCGCCGTAGTCGGCGAGCATCTCGTTCCAGGCATCCGGCGACCGCGGGGCCGTCGCCGGATCCTCGTAGATCATCAGCAGGTAGCGCATCGGTGGCTCTCCTCCCTGGGGCGTGGGCGCCCGGCCGGTCCGGGCGCCCATCGTAACGACGAATGGCAAGAAGCCATATCGACACTCCGTCTACCATCCGCGCATGGCGTCCAAGAAGGAGCTCCTCGTCATCGGCGGCCGCGAGGTCGCGGTGAGCAACCCCGACAAGGTCTACTTCCCGCAGGCCGGGTACACCAAGCTCCAGCTCGTGCAGTACTTCGTCGCGGTGGCCGAGGGCGCACTGATCGGCGTGCGCGGGCGGCCGATGGCGCTCAAGCGCTTCGTCGATGGCGCCGAGCAGGAGCCGTTCTTCCAGAAGCGCGCGCCCGAGAACCGGCCCGACTGGATGCGCACGGCCACGCTCACGTTCCCGTCCGGTCGCACCGCCGATGAGCTGGTGGTCGATGAGGCGGCGGGGCTCGCCTGGATCGCCAACCTCGGCTGCATGGACCTCAACCCGCACCCCGTCCGAGCTGAGGACCTCGATCATCCAGACGAGCTGCGGGTCGATCTCGATCCCGTGCCGGGCGTGCCCTGGTCGCAGATCCGCGAGGTGGCGCTCGTGGTCCAGGAGTCGCTCGAGGCCGTGGGTCTCGTCGGCTGGCCGAAGACCTCGGGGTCGCGTGGCATCCACGTCAACGTGCGGATCGAGCCGCGCTGGACGTTCCCGGAGGTCCGGCGGGCAGCGCTGGCGCTGGCGCGCGACGTGGAACGGCGGGCGCCGTCGATCGCGACATCGAAGTGGTGGAAGGAGGAGCGCCATGGCGTCTTCCTCGACTACAACCAGAATGCGAAGGACCGGACGGTGGCTTCCGCGTACTCGGTGCGGCCGCTGTCCGACGCGCGGGTCTCGTTCCCGCTGCGATGGAGCGAGGTGGCCGAGGTGGTCGCCGAGGACTTCACCCTGGCGACGGTGCCGGCGATCTTCCGCGAGCGCGGCGATGCCGGTGCCGGGATCGATGCTGCCGCTGGTCCCCTCGAGGCCTTGCTGGAGCTCTCGGCGCGCGATGAGGCGGCGGGCATCGGCGATGCTCCGTGGCCGCCCAACTACGCCAAGCAGGAGGGCGAGCCGCCACGAGTCCAGCCGTCGCGCAAGCGTCGCGCCGACACGGAGTACGCGGGAGGGCGCGGGGTCGCCGGGGGCCCGCCGCCCGAGGTGGCCTCCGCGCGCGCCGAGGCGGTCGCGGCAGGTGATGCCAACGCCGGCCTGGCCGACGGTGGGTCGGGCGAATGGGCGGGAACGGGGTCGAAGCCATCCCCCACGGGCCGCCGCCGCTCGAACGTCCCGGTGATCGAGCTGGGCCGCGCCCCGTCGAAGGCCGAGCTCTACGAGGGTCTCGAGCGCTGGAAGGCACGCCACCCCGACGCCGCCGCGCACCTCGAACCCGCAGACCTCATCGAGACGGCGATGCGCGGCCGCGCGTACGCCTGGTACCGGCTGCGGATCAACCTCGTCCATGTCCCGGAGGCCCTGCGGCCGCCGCAGGAGCCACTCGACCCTGACGCCGCCCCGGACGACTGGGCCAGCATCAGCGACGACGAGCGGGCCGCGTGGCTCGCGAGCCGCAAGCCGGCGGGCGGCTGACAAGCAGCCGGACCACGGCAGGAGGGGGCATGCGCAAGGTCATCCTGGTCGCAGTGCTCGTCGCGGGCATCGTCCTGCTCGGCCTCGCGATCCTGATCCGCGGCATGGCCGATGGCGGGACCGCCACGCCGCC
>JBAXFC010000598.1:0-2160 GCA_037140135.1 Chloroflexota bacterium | reverse complement strand
GGGCTTGGGCGTGACCGTTGGCTTCGCGGTTGGCTTCGGCGTCGGCTTCGGCGTCGGCTTCGCGGTGGGCTTGGGAGTCGCGGCGGCACAGTTGTCCGCGAACAGGGCGGTCCAGACGTACTTGTCGCCGGTGGTGCGGATGGCACCTACGGCGACGTGGTCCCACGCCTTGCCCATGATGTTGGCCCGGTGGCCCGACGACTTCATGAACGAGTCGAAGACATACGCCGTGACGTCCGACTCGGAGGCACCCGGCCAGGTCACGGTGCCGATGTTCTCGCCGGCGAGGTTGAAGCAGTAACTGTACTTGTACTGCATGTACCAGAAGACGAGATGGCCGCCGCCCGGAATCGTGTGCGAGAAGTAGTTCCGGTCCACCATGTCGGCGCTGCGCCAGCGGGCGATCACCCGGAGGTCGGTGTCGAGGGTGAGGGTCCGGAGCCCGCCGGCCGCCCGTGCCTGGTTCTGGAGCGAGATCAGCTGGCTCTCGGAGCCTGAGCTGAACGCACCCTCATCCCACGCCCGCGCCGTTGCGGCCGTGCCCAGCAGACCGATCGAGGTCAGCAGGAACGCCAGGGCGACGAGGAGCGCAAGGTGCCGCTGGGGTGCCGGCGCGGCACCACGGGCTCCGAACGGGGCGTCGAGGCGGGTCATCGTGAATGGTCTCTCGCGCGGGGCAGCCGTCTGCCGGGCAGGCACATGTGGCCGGGCGGCCGCGTGCTGGCGCCAACGTTACGGGTCCTTCGGGCATCCGTCATGGGGTGATTGGTCACAGGCGCGTGGGACAGCGGTACCACCCGCGCGGGATGAGCGCACCCTCCGGCGCCCCGAATTCCGGGCCTGCGAGGCGGAGGGCGCCGCGGAGGGGGCGGCCGGTGCGGTCCGCTATCAGTGCAGGATGAGGAACGCGTCGATGTCCACGCGGGGATGCCCCGCCGTCGCGAGGACGACCACCCTGAGCGTGTGGACGCCGGACACGAGCCAGCCGGTCTGGACCACGATGCGGCGGTAGCCCGTGGTCGCGGACTTGAGGTTCACGGTGCCCAGGGCTTTGCCGTCCACGAGGATCGACGCACTGCCGCAGGCAGGGCAGGTTCGCGTCACCAGGGCTACACCGAGACCGGTGAACGTGAACGTGGCGGATGCCCCCTTGGAGCTGGCATACCGGTCGGCACCACCGGAGTAGACGGACCCGGCCGCGCGGCTCCATGTCCCCTTCCAGGCGACCTTCCCGGACGACTCCTGGTAGGCCACCGGACGCAGGGCAATCGCCACCCAGGCCGACAACCGCCCGACGGAGTCCACGGCTCGCACCCGGAGCGTGTAGGCGCTGCCGGCCACCAGGCTCCGCGTGACCGACGTCGATTTGGTGGACTGGGGCGCAGACCAGGCCGCGAGGCCCAGCCGCTGCTCCCAGAGGTAGTGGTCGATCGGCGTCAGCTGGTTGCCGACGGACGCCGCCCAGGTGACCTTGACCGGGGCCGCGGTGGCCTTCATGCCGGCGGGCGATGCGAAGGCGGCGGACGGGGTGCCGCTGATCCGCGGGGCATCGGCGTCCTCGATGGCCAGCGAGTAGCCCATCACGGGCCCGGAGTAGTTCGCGCCGATCACCTGCACGTAGTACGTGGTACCCGAGGCGACAGCGGTGACCACCTGGGCGGGCTGCCCGAAGTCCGCCGCCTGGTTGCACGCTCCTCCCACCTGGGCGAGCGTCGCGAGCGACGCGCCGGTCCAGATGGACACCAGGGGCGTGAGATGGTTTCCTGCGAGGGCGGTCGGGGTGACCGTGACCTTCATGCTCGTGCTTGCCGTCGCCGTCCAGCGGTACCAGGTGGACCCGGCGGCGCCGCCGTAGCGGCAGTTCGGCAGCCCCTCAAACCCCTCGATGGTCGCCTGCGACGACACGACGCCGGCATCCGAGTAGGGCAGGTCCGGGACGACTGCCGAGTACGCGAAGAGGTCGTTGGCCGGCACATGCTGGCGGAGGTTGAACGAGTACCAGACGATCGGGCCGGGGCCGTTCGTGCCCCCGGCCTCGAAGTAGTAGGTGTGGCCGGCCTGGACGGGAACGGGCGTCGTTGCCGGCGTCGTGTTGTCCATGCCCATGCCGCAGCCGATCTCGGTCAGGGCGCCGATGGCGGATCCCTCGTAGGCCGCCGC
>JBAXFC010000597.1:0-2188 GCA_037140135.1 Chloroflexota bacterium | reverse complement strand
GCTACGACCCCTGGGGCAACCTGCTCGCGGGCACGGGATCCCTGCCCGACTGGCGCTTCCAGGGCTCCTGGACCGACAGCGCCACCAACCTCGCCTGGAGCGTCGCCCGCTGGTACGACCCCGCCCAGGGGACCTTCACGACCGAGGACACGCTCCTGGGCGACCCTGCCAACCCGGGTTCACGCCAGCTCTACGCCCACGGGGCAGGGGATCCCGTGGGGAGCTGGGACCCGGGAGGACACGGCGGGCTCAACCAGTCGTCGCAACACCGGCTTGTCCCGCCGAGTGTAGAAGGTCGTCGAGCGCCTCGGCGGGAGTCTTCCAGACCAGAGTCTTGCGCGGCCGTGTGTTGAGCGCGAGGGCGACAGCGTCGAGATCGGCGCGGGAGTGCCGGGCGAGATCGGTGCCCTTCGGGAAGTACTGCCGCAGCAACCCGTTGGTGTTCTCGTTGGAGCCGCGCTGCCAGGGACTGTGCGGGTCGCAGAAGTAGACCTCGACGCCCGTGTCGATGCGGAGCTGCGCGTGCTGCGCCATCTCCGACCCCTGGTCCCAGGTCAGCGACCGCCGGAGCTGCTCGGGCAGCGTGCCGATGGCGTCGGCGATCGCATCGCGGACAGCCTCGGCACCGTGGCCTGCCGTTGCCGGGCCGTTCTTGGTCCGTGCCACGCTGCCGTGGCCTTCCATGGGCGGCAGATGCAGCAGCAGCGTGAACCGGGTGGTGCGCTTGACGAGGGTTCCGATCGCCGAGCTGTTGAGGCCGACGATGAGGTCGCCCTCCCAATGCCCCGGCACGGCGCGATCCTCGATCTCCGCCGGCCGCTCGCTGATCAGGAGGTCCGGGGTCACGAACCCCTTCCCGCGCCCCGCGGTGCGGGCACGGGGGATGCGCAGCGCCCGCCCGGTGCGCAGGCACGTCACGAGCTCGCGTCGCAGGGCGCCGCGGCCCTGGACGTAGAGCGCCTGGTAGATCGCCTCGTGGGAGACCCGCATCGACGCATCATCGGGGAAGTCGACCTGGAGCCGGTGCGAGATCTGCTCGGGACTCCAGGACTTCGCCCAGCGCCGGTCGACTCGACGTCCGTGGCGACGGCCGATGAACCGCACGGCGGGGCCAGCAATCTGGCCGCCGTCGGGCCGGACGATCATCCCGGCGAGCCGGTCCTGCACGTAGTCGCGGAGCGCAGGGTTGGCGGCGAGCTTGGGCCGGCTGGCGCGCCGCTCCGCGTGCCACTGGGCCGTCGTCGCCCGATAGGACACCTGGTGGCTGCGGGTGGACGCGTTGCGCCGCAGCTCGCGCGAGATCGTCGAGGGCGAGCGACGGAGCCTGCGGGCGATCTCGCGCACACCGTGCTGTTGTGCATGCAGGATCGCGATCTCCTCGCGTTCCGCGAACGTCAGGTAGTGAGCGGAGAACGGGAGGAGCGACAGGGACGGCATCCCGCCAGCCTGCCGGAACCAGCGTGCCCCGACTGCGGCCGAGACACCCGCTTCGGCTGCGGCGTCCTCCGTGGTGATGCCCCGGGCGATCGCCTTCCAGAACCGGATACGGTCTTCACGCCGCGCGATCGATGGCCTCCCCGGCGACCAGATCTGGCCGCGCACCGCCTGGATCGCCAACCGCCGCTCTCGAACGCCCATTGCAGCACCTCCCTGTCGAGGTGTTGCGACGACCGATGGAATCCGCCCAATACCTTGCCATCCGGTACACGGAGCGCCTCGAGGACGAGGGTGCCGTCACCTCGGTCGGGAGCAAGGGCGACAGCTATGACAACGCCCTCGCCGAGACCGTCAACGGCCTGTACAAGACCGAGCTCATCCGGGCCCGGGGACCCTGGCGGACCGTCGACCAGGTGGAGCTCGCGACCGCGGCCTGGGTCGCCTGGTGGAATGCCGAGCGGCTGCACAGCGCCTGCGGCGACATCCCGCCCGCCGAGTTCGAGGCGGCCTACCATCAGCGTCACGAGACCGCCGAGGCCGCGTGAATCCAATCAGCCAAGTCTCCATGGAACCCAGTACGGTTCACTTGGCCCAGCTATCGGAAGATGTCGTACAACGCCGTCTGGATCTGGGGCCAGATGGGCGCAAAGCGAACCATGTTCGATTGCGGTCCCAAAACCTGGGTAGCTCAGTCCAGGTACTACAGGCTGGAGAAGGGTCTGAGTGCCGGCTACTGGCCGCAGTACTATGT
>JBAXFC010000596.1:0-2192 GCA_037140135.1 Chloroflexota bacterium | reverse complement strand
GCGTCGCGGTGGGGGCTGCGGGCGTGGCGACCGTCCCGGATGCCGCGGTCCCGGGTGCTGCGGTCATGGGACCGGCAGGGGATGGGACCCCGGTCGCGGCCGAGGGCCCCTGGCCGCCCGACTCGGGGAGCGAGGCGGCCGCGCACCCCGCCCCGATGAGGCTCACCGTCACGAGGAGCGCGGCCGCCGTCATCCGCGCCGTCACGGCTTCGGCCCCGTCGCGACGAGCGGACACAGGGACCCGTCCGGCAGGCAGCCCAAGGTCACGGTGACGGTCATCGCCACCGAGGCAGAGGCGCGGAGCCCCTCGGCCACGGGCTTGCGGAGGATCGCCCGGACGTCGGTCGTGCTCCGCAGGAGGAGGCTCGTCCCGTACATGCCGGCTCCAGTGCCGGGGGTCATGGTCGCGACATCGGTCCACGTGGTGCCGTTCCGCTGCTGGAGGACGACGACCCGGCCGCTGACCCCGTTGGCGTAGAGGCGGCCGGTGCCGCTGGTGGTCACCGTTGCCGTGAACGTGACCACGGAGCCGGCAACGACGCTGGTCCGGAGCGTGGCGAGCGATGTGGCCGAGGGCACGTCGAGACAGGTGCTGTACGGGGTGGCGGACGTGAGGACGTCGTAGGCCTGCTGGAGCGCGGCCACGTCGCAGCGCCCGTAGACGTGGGCGTTCCAGCCATCACGCGGCTTCGCCCGCGAGTACGTCTGGACGGTCGCGTCGAGGTAGTCCGAGTCATCCGGGTCGTTCACGTGGTGGTCCAGCCCGGTCACGTGGCCCAGCTCGTCGAGGGTGATGGTCTCGGCCTCGTAGCAGCCGTCGGGATCACCGGTCATCTCGCACCAGCGCAGCGTGCCCCAGTCGTAGCGGTGCCCGTTCTCGCGCAGCCAGACGCCGAAGCCGTCCGGCGCCGAGCGCCGGAAGCAGGCCAGCCCGTTGACGCCGCACGGCACGTCGGTGCCGTAGTAGATGGTGTTGCCGGCCGCGGCGTCGTAGCCGAAGACCGGCGCCTTGGACCGGCGGCTGCCGTTGCTGTCGTCCGCGGCAGCGTTGATGGCCGCCCGCATCAGCGCGGGCGGCGTGCCGCCCGCTCCCCAGCGGTAGGGGAGCGACTGGCCCTGGGCGAAGAGCCCGCCGCTCAGCATCGGGTCCGGCTCGTGGGCCAGCACGGCGGCGGGCAGGACGAGGGGTCCGAGTGCCACCAGCGCCATCCCGGCGGTGGCGGCGAGCCGTCGCAGGAACGCGGTCGCGGTCATCGGGCTGCTCCAGCGAGATCGAGGGTGTGGGTGCTGCCGTCGGGTGACTCGTAGACCAGGCGTCCCATGACGTCGAGCGCGGCGTGGACCGCGGCGGTGACGATCGTCCGGCGATCGGCCGGGTGCGCCGGGTCCACCGAGAGGACCGCACATGGCCAGCCGCCGCAGGCATCGCGGACAACCAGCCGGCCGTTCGCGAGGCCGAGCACCGGGCCGGTCCCGTCGACCTCGCCGATCCATCCGCCCACCCCGTCGAGGACGCGGGTCCGGCAGGCCTGCTCGCCGCACGAGGCGACGACCACGCCACCACCGTCGGCCGCCAGGAGCTGCGTGGTGAACGTGGGACCGAAGGCCGGGTCCGCGGGCAGCGCGGGCAGGATGCGCCCGGCCGGGCCGCCGCCCCTGGGCCGCCGCCAGACACCCAGGTCCGCGCGCGTCGTGCGGTCCACGCGATGCTCGAGGATCGATCCGTCCGAGGCACGCACCGCGCTCCGGACCACCGAGGGCTCCGTCGCCAAGGTCATCGTGCAGCCCCGAGCTGCGTCCAGCACCCGCAGCACCGACCCGGCGCCGTCATCGGCGCCCACCAGGATCATGCCGCCGGACCCGCTTGCGAATGACTCCGGGGGCAGTGCCAGCGAGCGCACCCTCCCCCCGGCGCCAACGATCAGCCGTTGCCCGGCCAGCGTGCCGGAAGCGTCCAGCACCGGCTCCAGCCGGAACCAGGTGCTCCTCGCGAGCAGCGGCCGGCCCGGCGGTCGCGTGGCCGTCCCGGTGCAGGGCGCGGGCGCCCACGGTGCCGCGCCGGCGATGGCCGGCGGGCGAGCCAGCCCCAGGGTCCCCGCCGCCACCAGGACGGCCAGGGGTGCATATCCAAGACAACGTGCGAGCTCCATTCCTGGAACCTCCTCCGGCGGGGGGCTTGGGCGGGAGGAGGG
>JBAXFC010000595.1:0-2194 GCA_037140135.1 Chloroflexota bacterium | reverse complement strand
CCTCGAAGTAGCGCTGCTCCATCATGAGGAAGGCCGCGTAGAGGATCACCACCGCGACGGTGGCCACCATCGACGACACCGACGCGACCACCGACCCGAGCAGCCGCTGGAGGTTGATCTGGCCGAGCAGGTCGTTGCGGAGCGTGGTCCACGTCGGTTCCGACTCGATCCGGAGGAGGACGGCGACCCGCTGGATGCCGGCCAGCAGGGACCGCTGGTACTTCGGGGCGTAGGCCGTGATGCCGTCGGAGCTGGCGAGGAGGAGGTAGACCATGCCGACCAGGCCGGACGAGATGACCAGCACGGACGCGGCGTTGCGGAGCTGGACGGGCATGCGGCGCCCCAGGACCGGGACCCGGAGGAGGAGCTGGGTCAGGCCGAAGATGACGTAGGCCACCAGCACGCCGAAGGCGAGGGGGACGAGGACGTCCCGTCCGACGTGGAGCACCCAGCCGAGGATCAGGGCGAGGATGGCTCCGAAGACGATCGCCTGGAATCGCGGGTTCATTCGAGGGGGAGCATCCACGCCGAGGACTGGGCCGTCAAGGAGCCCCGGGGGCCAGACGTTGCGGCCACCGACCGTGCCCCCTAGATAGCCACGCCATGAACGATCGAATGCGGTCCGCGCTGCGGCTCCTGGCGTCGTCCCTGCTCCTCCTGGGTGCGACGGCGCCCGCCCTGGCGGCCCCGGCTGCCGGCCCGGTACCCGCAGCCCCCGGCCCGGTCACCCTGTTCCAGAACGTCCGGGTCTTCGACGGGAAGGGTGGGGCCGTCTCCGGCCCGTCCGACGTCCTCGTCCGGGGCAACAAGATCGAGCGCATCTCCCCGGCGGGATCGATCCCGCCCGGCGCCGAGGCAGGCGCCACGGTCATCCCGGGCGGCGGACGCGTGCTCATGCCGGGGCTCATCGACGCGCACTGGCACACCATGCTGGTGGCCACCCCGGGCCGCGGCGACTTCGAGGACGATCCCAGCTACATGGCGGTCGTCGCGGTGCCCGAGGCCAGCCGCGTCCTGATGCGCGGGTTCACCACGGTACGCGACGTCGGCGGCAACTGCTTCGCGCTGAAGAACACGATCGACCAGGGGCTCGTGGTCGGCCCGCGCATCTATCCCTCCGGCGCGATCATCTCGGTGACCAGCGGCCACGGCGACTTCCGCAACGTTCGCGACCTGCCGCGAACGCTCGGCGCGCCGGGCTCGTTCATCGACCATTCCGGGCATTCGACCATCGCCGACAGCCCCGACGAGGTCCGGCTGCGCGTGCGCGAGCAGCTCATGCGCGGCGCCGTGCACATCAAGCTCACCGCCGGCGGCGGCGTCTCGTCCCCGCACAGCCCCCTCGACGTGGTCACCTTCAACCCGCTGGAGCTGAGGGCCGCGGTGGACGCGGCCGGGAACTGGGGCACCTACGTGATGGTCCACGCCTACACGCCGGCGGCGATCGGCCAGGCCATCGACGCGGGCGTGAAGGTGATCGAGCATGCCAGCCTGATGGACGATGCCACGGCGCAGCGGATGGCCAAGAACGGCATCTGGCTGAGCGCGCAGGCCTTCCCCATCGAGCTCGGCACCGTGTTCCCTCCCGGGTCGGTCCAGGCCGAGAAGTTCAAGGACGTGTTCGAGGGCACCGACCGCACCTTCAAGCTGGCGCGAAAGCACGGCATCAAGACCGCGTTCGGAACCGACATGCTGTTCTCCTCCGCGCTGGCGCAGCTGCAGGGACGGGTGCTGGCGAGCCTGACCCAGTGGTACACGCCGGCCGAGACGCTGGTGATGGCGACCGGCACGAACGCCGAGCTGCTGCAGTTGACCGGCAAGCGCAACCCCTATCCGGGCAAGCTCGGGGTGGTGGAGGCGGGCGCGCTGGCCGACCTGCTCCTCGTCGACGGCAACCCCGTCGAGAACATCCAGCTCCTCGCGAATCCCGACAAGAACCTCCTCGTCATCATGAAGGACGGCCAGGTCTACAAGAACCTGGTGGGGCAGCCGGGCCGCTGACGGCCGCCGTCCCGCTCAGAACACGAAGCCGTTCATCCGCACCAGCCACAGCAGCTGGAAGGCGAGCGCCACCACTGCGAAGATGCCGTGGAACGTTGGATTCCTCGTCCAGATGGCGAGGAGGCACCCGACCACGTGGAGGGCGTTCCGGACGGGGTACATCGGTCCCAGGATCCGGAGGTACTCGGCGCCC
>JBAXFC010000594.1:0-2209 GCA_037140135.1 Chloroflexota bacterium | reverse complement strand
CTGGACGTGCTCGGTGACGTGGTGCTCGTCGATGATGCTGGCGTTCTTGATCATTGACTCGAGCGCCTGGATGCGGCCCTCGACGAACGCCTGCTCGTTCTTGGCGTCCTCGTACTCCGCGTTCTCGGAGAGGTCGCCGTGCTCCTTGGCGTCGTGGATCCGCTGGGCGATCTCGGGCCGGCGCGAGCTCAGCATCTCCTCGAGCTCGGCGCGGAGCTTGCCGAGGCCGTCCTTGCTGATGTAGTTGGTCTTGCTGTTCACGCGCGGGACCCCCAGGGCTTGCAGAAGGGCACGCTGGAGCGCGGGCCGTGGCGCTGTATGGAACAAAACGACCCCGGGGCGCTGTCGCGCGCCGCCGAGGCGTTCGGGTCGGCGGAATGGTATCCGTGGGACCCCCGAATCGTCAACGCCGGGGGGTTCCGCAAGCGTGGCGCAGGCGTGGCGGCCCGACCGTCAGCGGTGTGACAGGCAGGAGATCGGCGACGACTCGGTCAGTGGCTCGCGGACGTAGCAGGTGACCGGGGTCCCGCTGCTGTCGCCGACCATCGACCCGTTGGCCAGGATGCAGCCGTCCACGGTCCCCGTGCTGCCGATCCAGGACGCGTGCGCAGGCCCGTAGTCCGCGAGGCGCTGCTCGTCCGAGGAGCCGTTGAGGCCGATGATCATGCCGAACACGATGAACACCCCAACGCCTGCCCACTTCCCGGCGATCGGTCGAAGCACGTCCGAGCGCGACTCCCCATCCCGTGGATGGAGCAGGACCCGGCCGACCCAGTCGCCCAGGCGTTCCGCCGTCCCGCTCCCCCACCGGTACATCGTGAGGGCCAGCACGAGGGCGAGGAAGGCCGCCTGGCCGGCGAGGAACATCGGTCCGGCCGCGGGCCATGCCACCATCTCCACCACGGTGACCACGACCAGGAACGGAACGATGGCGGCCGCCCAGCCGAGGAGGCGGACGGGGATGGGCGGGGCGGTGTAGCGCAGCCGCTCCACTGGCACGGCCGCGAGGTCCGGCCTGGCCGAGGCGATCAGCCGCAGCACCTCGGCATCCCGCTCCCCGACGATGAGGGTGAAGAGCGGGATGGTCCGGTCCCAGGGGAACGGCATCGAGCGCCAGGGCCTGGACCGACGGCCGAGCTCGAACGAGACGGCGGGACGGTCGAGGATGATGGCGAGGCCGGCCTTGTTGCCGCCGAGTTGGACGAGGCGCTCGACGGCGCTCCACGGGGCCTCGAGGCAGTACCGCCCGGCGTCGTACTCCACGCCCAGCGAGGTGAGGGTGAGGACCGGCGTCGGGAGGCGGAGGATCACGACGAGCGAGCTGACGGTCAACGTCCCGAAGAGGAGCAGGAGCTCCCGCGGGACCGCCGCGATGTCCGCGCCCCAGAAGGCGAAGATCACTGCGAGGTAGATCGCCGCCGACAGGACGGGCGCCCCCAGGCGGGCGCGCAGCATCCGGCGGCGGCCCGCCGATGTCGGCCCGAACTCGAACCGCCATGTCTCGATGCCCGGGTCCGGCGGCGGCGGGGGCGCAGCCGGCCGGCGGGGCACGTCCTCGGACGGTCGATCGCCAGGGACGCTCAGCCCGTCGATGCGGGCGAGCGCGGGGGTGATGGGTACTTCGTCATCCACGCCGGGTCCCCTCCTGCCGGGTGGACCCGGCGCTGGGGCCATCATGCGGTATGGGCGAGGCGCGCGGCCGGCATGGTTCGACGCGCCCGTCGCCCGCGACCAGGGGCCGGGCTGCCGCTCGGCCGCGCCCGGGGGCCTGTCCGCCGCCGTGCCCGGGGGCCCGCTGCCGCTCGGCTGCCGCTCGGCCGTCCCCGCTCTCCCCACGAGCAAACGGGCGCGCGCCCTTGCCATTCCGGTCGTCCGGCGGCCAGGACAGCACCTTCTCGGCACGAGATGCTGCCACCCGGGTCACGAGGCGAGCAGCCCGACCTGCCCGGGCGCCCGTAGGCTCCCCTGGCGACCATCACCCCCCGGATCGATGGTCTCGCGCCGCGGGCCGACGCTGCGCCCGGCGGAACGCCGCGAGACCTACTCGGCGGTCTCCGCAAGCTGCTCCAGGCGCCGCCGGACGCGCCCCAGGGACCCCCTGTCCGCGAAGGCCACGAAGACCGTGTCGTCGCCCGCGAGCGAGCCCACGACCTCGGGCCAGCGCGCGCGGTCGAGGGCGGCTGCCAGCGGGTGCGCGGACCCGGGCAGC
>JBAXFC010000593.1:0-2209 GCA_037140135.1 Chloroflexota bacterium | reverse complement strand
CCTCAACGCCCTCTGGCGGACCTGCGTGGATCGCGGCCAGACCGTCGTCCTGGTCACCCACGACGCCAAGGCGGCCGCCTACGCGGACCGCGTCCTGGTCGTCGGGGACGGCCAGATCCGCGACGAGATCGTCCTCGGGCGGCGTGACGATCACGCTGCCGGCCCCCTGATCACGCGCCTCGCCCTGCTGGGGCTCTAGTCACCGATGCGCGGCCTCGCCCCCTACGCCTGGCGCAGTCTTGTCGCGCGCCCGGCCCGCAGCCTGCTCACGATCTCCGGGATCGCGATCGGGGTGGCGGTGCTGGTCGCGGCGATTGCCGTCAACGCCGGCCTCGACGCGGCCGTGGACCGCACGGTGGCCTCGCTCATCGGCCGGGCCGACATCCGCCTCGAGGCGTTCACCGAGGTCGGGCTCTCGAGCGCCACGCTCGACGCCGTCGATGGCGTCCCGGGCGTTGCCGTCGCGGCGCCGGCCATCGAGCGCAGGTCGTTCTTCGCGCCGGTCACCGGCAAGCCCATCGGCACCGATCCGGTCACGATCCTCGGCATCGATCCCGCCAAGGAGCGCCATGTCCGCGACCTCGGTCTCGTCCGCGGCGCCCCGCTCTCCGAGCTCGACGAGGCCGCAGCCCTGATCACGGAGCGCCTCGCCCGCGAGGAGGGCCTCGATCTCGCCTCGGAGATCACCCTGCTCGGCGCCGGCGCCCCGCTCCACGCCCGGGTCGTCGGCATCCTCGCCGGCGACGGGCCGGCGATCGGGTCCGGCGGGCGGACGATCATCATGCCCATCGGGACCGTGCAGACCATGGGTCGCGCCGACGGCGAGGCCGCCCCGGCGGACGGGAAGCTGGCCGGGGTCACCCGGATCGACATCGTCCTCGCCGAGGGTGCGGGCCCCGATGTCGTCGAGGCCGGGATCGGCCAGGCGCTCACCGTCGAGCCGTACATCCTCTCGGCGCCGCGTGACATCGCGGCCACGCTGCGCGCGTCCACGGCCGACATCCGCGGCACGCTCGCGCTGCTTGCCTCGATCACCCTGTTCGCGGCCGCGTTCCTGATCCTCAACACGCTGTCGATGACGGTGGTCGAGCGGATCCGGGAGCTGGGCCTGCTGCGCGCCAACGGCGCCACCCGCGGCCAGGTGATCCGGGTCGTCGTGATCCAGGCCCTCGTGCTGGGCGTCGCGGGTTCCGTGGTGGGCGTGCTCGGTGGCGCACTGCTCGCCGCCGTGGCGGCCGCCTGGCTGCGGGCCGCCGGCAACATCAACCTCGACCGGCCCGAGCTGGTCCCGGGTGCCGTCATCGCGGGCGTCGCCGCGGGCGTCCTGGTGACCCTCGTCGCCGCGATGGAGCCTGCCCGCCGGGCCGCCTCCGTCAGCCCCGTGATCGCGCTCCGGGCGCGCTCCAACCCTGCGCTCGCGGCGCGCGCCCATACCGGCTGGGTCGTGGTCGTCATGGCCGTGGTCGGGTTCGCCGCGGTCCTGCTGCTGCCGGTCGGGGCTGGGGCGCCGCTGGGGAGCCTGCGGGCCGTGGTGATCTACGCCGCGCTGATCGTGGCGGTCCTGGTCACGCCGCTCCTCCTCGGGCCGTTGAGCCGCCTGGCGGGCCTGCCGTTCGCCAGCCTGCTCCGCCTCGAGGAACGCCTTGCGCGGGCGGCCATCGCCCGGGACCGCAACCGGACCGCCCTCACCATCGGCGCGCTCGTGGTCGGTCTCGCGATGGTGGTGGCGATGGGCTCGGTGCAGGTCAACGCCCGCGTCACGGCCACGGCCTGGCTGACCGAGGTCGTCCCCGGCGACGAGGTGCTGACGGCCATCGCGCCCGCGCCCATCGGCGTAGGCGGCATTGACGAGCACCTGGTCGCCATTCCCGGCGTCCAGTCGGCGACGCCGGTCGCCTCGTTCGACCTCGCGTTCAAGGGCACTCGTCTCGAGGCGACCGCGATCCGGGGCTCCGACTTCCTTGCCGACGGGCGCCTGGTCTTCACCTCCGGGGACCGCCAGTCTGCGCTCGCGGCGATCGACCGGGGCGGGGCGGTCGTCCTCCAGAAGGACCGTGCGGCCAGGATGGGTGTCGGGCTCGAGGACGTGATCGCGGTGGCCACTTCGGGCGGCCTCGTCGAGCTCCGGGTCGCGGGCATCGTCGCCCGCTCGTTCCCGGGCCGCAGCGGCGAGACGGCCCTGGTCGGCTGGTCGGACGCCGAGCGCCGC
>JBAXFC010000592.1:0-2209 GCA_037140135.1 Chloroflexota bacterium | reverse complement strand
CACGTAGCGGACGCCGTACCGCGGCTCCTCGAACCAGTCCGCGGTCGCCTCGCGCCAGGCGGCGTAGTGCGCCGTCTCCTTGTGCGCCCTCGCCGCCGCCTCATCGCGGTGCCACTCGTAGAGCACGAACCGGGCGGGGTCCTCGACGAGCTGGAGGACGTCGAAGCGCAGGTTGCCCGGCTCCCGCATCGACGCCTCGCTGTTGACGCGGCACGCGTCGGCGAACGGCTCGACGTGCTCGGCCTTGACGTGGCAGTGGACGAGGGTCACGAACATGGTGCGCTCCAGTGGCGATGGCTCGGGGGCGATCCTGAATCTATGCCTCGACGGCGGGCCGCGCCGCCCGGCACAGACGAGGACCGGCCCCGCGGACATCGCCCGCGGGGCCGGTCAACCGATGGCTTGACGACGGATCAGGCGATGCGGGTGTAGTCCGAGCGATCGCGGCGCAGGAACTGGCCGTGACCCTTGGAGCCGGTGAACTCGCCGTCGCGCACGACGACCGATCCGCGCGACATGACCACGTCGGACGCGCCCTGGATCTCCCAGCCCTCGTAGCAGCTGTAGTCCACGGCCATGTGGTGCGTCTCGGCGCTGATGGTCCGCTTGCGGTTCGGGTCGTAGACCACGATGTCCGCATCGGAGCCGACCGCGATCGCGCCCTTGCGCGGGTACATCCCGAACATCTTGGCGGGGCCCGTGCTGATCACGTCCACCCACCGCTCGCGGGAGAGCTGGCCGCCCACGACGCCGCCGTGGTGGAGCAGGTCCACGCGATCCTCGACGCCCGGCAGGCCGTTGGGGATCTTGCGGAAGTCGCCCCGGCCCAGCTCCTTCTGGCCGTGGAAGTCGAACGGGCAATGATCCGTCGCGACGACCTGGAGGTCGTTGCGGCGAAGGCCCGTCCACAGCTCCTGCCAGTTGGGGTTCTTCTCCCGCAGGGGCGGGGAGCACACGAACTTGGAGCCGTTGAAGCCGTCCCCGAGGTCGTCGATCGAGAGGAACAGGTACTGCGGGCACGTCTCGGCAAAGGCCTGGACGCCACGGTCGCGCGCTTCGCGGACCGCGTTGAGCGCATCGACCACCGAGAGGTGGACGATGTAGACGGGCGCGCCGGCCGCCTCGGCGAGCTTGATGACGCGGCTCGTCGCCTCGCCCTCGAAGACCGGGTAGCGCGCGACGCCGTGGTAGTAGGGGTCGGTCTTGCCCTCGGCCACGAGCTGGGCTGCGACGACGTCGATGGCGGGGCCATTCTCGGCGTGCATGAGGATCAGGCCGCCGTTCTTCCGGGTCTGCTGCATCGCCCGGAAGATGTGATCGTCGGGGCTGTAGAAGACGCCGGGGTAGGCGGTGAACAGCTTGAAGTCCGGGATGCCCTCGTCCACGAGGGTGTCCATCTCGGCGAGCGTCGCATCGTTGACGTCGCTCATGATCATGTGGAAGCCGTAGTCCACGACCGTCTGGCCCTCGGCCAGCGCGAACCAGCGGTCGAGGCCTGCCCGCAGGCCCTCACCCTTCGACTGGACCGCGAAGTCCACGATGGTCGTGGTCCCGCCGAAGGCGGCGGCGCGTGTCCCGGTGAAGAAGTCGTCCTTGGCGAAGGTGCCGCCGAACGGGAGCTTCATGTGGGTGTGGGCGTCGATCGCGCCCGGGATGACCCACTTGCCGGCCGCATCGATCGTCTGGTCGGCCGTCACGCTTGCGGCCAGGTCTGCGCCGATCAGCGCGATCGTCTCGCCGTCAACCAGGACGTCCGCCTGGTACGAGCCGTCGGCGGTGACGATGGTGCCGTTGGTGATCAGCGTCCGCATCGGTCCTCCTCGCATTGCTCCCGGTCAAGGTCCGGGCTCGTGGTCGCGGGTTCAAGGGCCACATCGTAGTCCCGTCGATCCGCCGCGGAGGGCCCGTCGCGCCGGCCTGGCACGACCGGGGCTCGCTCAGCCCTCCCGGCGCGGTCTCGTCGTCGTGGCGAACCGCACGGCCGCGACCAGGTACAGGGCCCCGAGGGCCGGCAGGCGCCGCAGATCACCCTCGAGCGCGATGAACAGGAACGGGTAGACGCCGATCCCCGTGGCGATCGCCGCGGCCCGGCCGTTCATGTCCACGAGGCGGGCCGTCCCGAGCACCGCGAGCGTGAGCAGGGCCGCCACGATCCCTGCCGGCAGGCAGAGCGTCATGACCGCCCCGGCGAACACGGCCACACCACGGC
>JBAXFC010000591.1:0-2210 GCA_037140135.1 Chloroflexota bacterium | reverse complement strand
GAACGTGGTACGGCGGCCGTTGAGATTGCCGGCGACGCGACTGCTCCGATAATTGAGGGAAAAGGGAGTCCCTGCAACGGGCAGGGTCTCGCCCAGCGCCCGATTCTCGACCTCGATGATTGACCCACACACGGTGTTGGGCGTAGTCGTCTTCCTCTCGGGAGCCTGCGCGCGATCCTCACTGGCCACCGGGAAGCAGCCGCCACTGCAGCCCTGGGGCGACGTGCCTTGGTTCATATCCCACGGCGTGAAGTGCAGGATCGGCACGCGCCAGAACGACGTGCCCGCGACGAAGAGGCCGCCCATCTGGGCCTGCTCTTGAGCGGGGATCTCCATCGACACGGCCATGCCCGCGTCCGGCGCTGGCCCTCCGTCGGGCGTGTCGAAGCTCATCACCGACCCGGAATCCGCGGCGACCCAGGCGGCACGCACTCGGTCGTAGTAGCCCATTGGCACGGTGGTGCCTATCGGGAAATGCAGGAAATTGTCTACGTAGTGAAAGACCCGCTGGTTGAAGGACACCCCGATCGCGCCCTGCTCCTGGGCCTCGCGGATGGTGAACTCGGCGGCCAGGGTGTAGCCGACGCCCGAGGGCATGTCGGCGGGCATGGCGCTCGGTCCTGCATCGCCCACCGTTACCTCGGTAATGGAGACAGTCCCATTTCCCACGAGGGCCTCGGTGCGGCCGTCGTCAAAGTGCATCATGATCTCGGTGCCCGGCGGGAGGTAGAGGAAGTGCCTGCGGGCCGGCCCGTCGGCCGTGTCCCGCACCACCGGGCCAACCACCACGACCGGCGCCGCGTTGGGGAAGCTCACGAGCTGGCCTACCTCCGCGGCCACCAGGACCACGTCGGGTACCTGCAACTGGCGCTGAGCCGGCACCTCGAGGCGCCGCTGCACTGCCAGATAGCCCGGCGCCTCGAAGCTCACGACGAACGCCCCGCCGCCATTGATGACCAGATCGAAGACGCCGTCCGCGCGCGACCACGTGCCGCCAAACTCCGGCCGTCCCAGAATGCTCACCCGAGCACGGGATAGGGGCACAGGCTGTGAGCGATCCTGCGCCGGCACGCCCAGGACGCGGCCGCGCAGATGAGCCACCGTGGCCGGCCTGATGGTCCCGGGGACCACGCTATCCTGAACGGCCGAGGAGCCAGAATGGATCGTCTCCGTCGCCGCCGCGACGGTGGTCGGGATGCTTCGATCCAGTAGCGTTGGGGTCAGCACCGGAGGCTCGGCGCTGCCGCACACGTTGGCAATGCCGCCGGCACCACATACCTTGCCACCGGGGCAATCGCCGCAGGAGATGGTCTCACCGCAGGTGTCCGTCAGCTCGCCGCAGTTCTTCCCCCGGTCACGGCAGCTACGCGGCACGCAGTTCACCAGGTTTCGCACCACCGTGGTGCTGTTTCCCGCGGCGTCGGTGGCCACCAAGGTCAGCGTCACATGGCCCGCAGGGATGAAGAGCTCCAATGAGAAGGCATCCGTGGCGTCCACGGCGACGGGCACGCCGTTGACCTTGAGCGTCGTCGGTGTCAGGTCGCTGAGGGTTCCCGCAACAACGACCGACCGGCCCGACGTCGTGTCCGCGGTTCCTGGTGACGTGACGATGAGATTCGGCGGTGTGTTGTCGAGAATGACCTGCGCGGAGGCGCTGGCGCTGTTGCCTGCGTGATCCCTTCCAATGGCCTGGATCGTGTGGGGGCCATCGCCCACCACGCCGTCCCAGCCCCAGCAGGGAGAGCCGTCGCAGATGAGGCTCGGCACGAGCTCCCCGGCCGCGTAGAGAGTGTCCGCGACAATGGCCTGGCACCTCGCCGGGTAGAAGGGCCACCGGGCGTACTTTGGGCATTCAATGGCGACGGAGGGTGCCGTTTGGTCGATGTAGAAGGTCCAGGAGTAGGAGACCTGATGGACGAGATCCCCGGCGTTCACCAAGAGCTCGTGCCGGCCCGGAGCGGTCACGTCGGTGCCGTCGTAGGGCTGGCCGTCGAGCAGCACCTCGAAGGAGGTGGGGGACGAGTCGGTCACCTCGACCGTTGGCCGCACGGCTGCGGTGCTGCCTTGAACCACGTTCCACGGCCAAAGACGGCCGCCGGCAGCGGCATCGCGGACGACCACGGCCGGCAGATCGTTGTCCCAATAGGCTGTGATGATCGCAGACGCGGTCTTTCCACAGTGGCTGGTGGCCGTGGCGATCAACACGTTGG
>JBAXFC010000590.1:0-2212 GCA_037140135.1 Chloroflexota bacterium | reverse complement strand
GTCTTGCCCGGCGTCCCCTTGGGCCCTTCCGACGTCTGGAGCCAGAGCTCCTCGGACTGGGCGCCCAGGGGACGGTCGAAGTTCAGCTGGTGGAGCAGGACCTCGGTGATCTCGTAGAGGTAGAGCCTGTTGTCGCTGGTGTAGACCTGCACGATCATCCCCAGCATCTTGCGGCCCTGGCCCGCGACGATGGCGAGCTCGTAGATCGGGCCGAACATGCCGTCGCGGGCGTGCGCGTAGAGGTAGGTCGCGCGTCCCTCACCCGGCTGGCCGAAGGCGTCGGCCGCAGCCGTGTCGCCGGTGTGCATGTACATCGCGACGTTGCACAGCGGATAGCCGTCGGGTCCCTTGACGACCGGCAGGTCGATCTTGAGCGCGGGGATCACGACCCGGGTCGCGAGGGCCCGGCCTGACGGCTTGGCGGTGGGAGTCGTGGACGCCGTGGGTCCCACCGACGGCGAGGCGCCGTCGCTTGGCGAGGGCTCCACGCCCGGTGACGGGGAGTCGCTGACGTCGATGCTGGCGTCGGGGATCGTGCCGGCCTGCGTGGGGTCGGCATAGGAGAGGAGGCCCGCGGTCACGAGGACCACGCCCAAAGCCGTGACGATGGCCGGGAGCAGTCGGGTCCGGATCGCGTTGAACAGTCGCATGGCGCGCGAAGTCTAGTCGAGAAGCCCGCCCGCCGCCGATCCCCCGTTGGTGCTGGTACGCTCGGGACCATGGGTGGGAAGACGGCAGTCGCGATCGGCCTGATCACCGGTGTGCTCGCGGGCGCAGCGGCGATCGGCGGGCTGCTGCTGGTCGTGTCCGGACCGGTTGCTCGGCCGGCCGCGCCGTCGCCGGCCGCCACGGCTGTTCCCTTGGCCACGAATGCCCCGACGCCGACCCCGGGCCTGCCGGCGTCGCCGGCCCCCGTGTCCTCCGCCGCACCGTCCGCTGCCGCCTCACCGTCGCCCGCGCCCACCGACGCGGCGTTCGGGATCGGCCTGCCCGCGCCCGCGCTTGTCGTCACCACCACCGGCGGGACCATCCTCGATCTCGCGTCGCTGCGCGGCAAGCCCGTCTGGGTGAACTTCATGGCCACCTGGTGCCCGTCCTGCCAGGACGAGATGCCGCTGATGGCGGGCTTCGCCGCCCGGTACGCGGACGCCGGCCTCGTCGTGCTTGCGGTGGACGTCCGGGAGGACGCGGCGTCGGTCAAGGCCTTCACCAAGGCGCTGGGCGTGACCTTCCCCGTGGGGCTCGACACCGACGGGACCGCGCAGGCGGCATGGGGCGCTCTCGCCCTGCCCACCCATTTCTGGATCGATGCCGGGGGTGTCGTCCGGGACGGCGCGCTGGGTGCCATCGGGCCGGACGTGATGGCCGTGGCGCTCTCCAGGATCCTGCCCGGGGTCGAGCCGGCGCCCTAGCGCGGCCGGCGCAGGCCCGCTCGCACCCGGCGCAGGCCCGCTCGCACCCGGCGCAGGCCCGGATACGACCCGGCATCGTGCTATTGAGCTGCTTGCCACCTCGCGACCGGCCCGGGGGCCGGTGCCATCGGGGTTGTGCCGCGGCCGTGCGGCGGGCTCCCGCTCCTGGGCTCCGCGCCCTGGCCTGTCGCGTCAAGCACGATCCCGGATCGTGCTTGGTGTCGTCCGGCGACCGCCTCCATTCCAAGCACGACCAGGGGTCGTACCCGGGCGTGTTCAGGGCGATCCGGCGATCCAGGACGATGGAGGATCGTAGGCGGCCAGGAGCCGGCACACGCTGCCGGACAGCACGATGCCGGGTCGTATCTGCACGAGGACCGCCGGCCGCGGATTGCGCCCCGTGCCGGTCGGGTCGCCCCCCGGACCGTTCGTGAGCCAGAACAGGACGAGCACGACAAGGCTCACGACCACGACGAAGGCGATCCCCTCACCCGCTCGCGTGCCGGAACCACATCCGGCCCGGCAGGCTCGTGCTCGTCGTTCATTCCTGTCACTCGACGGGGCGGCGACTCAGACGCCCAGCAGCAGTGCCGCTGCCTCGCGCAGGAGCCCGATCGCAAAGACCGCGAGCAGCAACCCCAACACCCGCATCGTGAGCGTGTAACCGCGACCCACGACGTGTCCCCGGGCCCGCGACACCACCGCTGCCACCCCGATCTTGGAGCCGATGAGGCACCCGTAGAAGCCCACGCGGAATGCGCCGGCCGCCGCCGGCCCCCCGGTCGCCCACGCCGCCAGCA
>JBAXFC010000589.1:0-2220 GCA_037140135.1 Chloroflexota bacterium | reverse complement strand
GCCGCCCGCCGATTCCCGCCTCCGAGCCGCTGGTTGACCGGATGATGTGGCAACGGCTGCTGGTGATGGTTACGGCGTCAGTCGCCGCCATCTTCGGATTTTTCGTTTGGCGACTCTCGACCGGTGCGCCCTTCGAGTTGGTGCGCAGCGAAACCTTCACCGTGCTGGCCGTCTGCCAGTGGTTCAACGTCCTCAACTGCCGGAGCGAACTGAAGTCGGCGCTGAACTTCAGCATCTTCAAAAACTACTGGCTACTCGGCGGGCTTGTGCTGGGCGTGGCGGCGGCGGTCGGCGCGGACCTGCTCGTCGTCGTCCGGTCGGCGGGATCGAATGGGATGGCGTTCATCGACCCCATCCGGACGCCCGAGGCCTGGCGTTCGGAGCTCACCGGCGATCTGCAGCTGGGGCTCGTGGTGGCGGGCGTGGCCTGGCTCGTGGTGGCGGGACTCGTCACCGTCCGCCGACGCGGGAGCGACGGGCCGGAGCAGGACCGCCGCCGTCGGTCATCGGCCGTGGTGGCGACCCCCGGGCTCATCGGCGCCGCGCTCCTCGTTGGCGTCTGGGCTCTCCCCGCCCTCGTGGCCGAGGCATCCCGCACGGAGGTCGTCGTTCCGGCCGGGGTCCAGCGCCTCGCCGCCACGCTCCACGCCGACTCCGTCTCGATCACCCCCGCCACCGTCCATCCAGGGCCGGTCTGGATCACGACCTCGACGGACGTCCCGGCTGCAGCCTTCCCGGACAGCTCGCTGGAGGGGCCGTACGGGCCGCTGGGCGACACGCACCTCGCGAGCCTGGCGCCAGGACCGCTCGATCCCGAGATTCTCGGCACGCTGCCGAGACCGGGCTGGGGTGCGTACGCAACCACCTCGCTCGGGGCAGGGCGCTACGCGTGGCTCGTCACGCGCTGGCAGGATCCGCAGACGCTGATCCTCGAACGGGTGGCGATGATGGTGGTGGACTCGAGTCCGGCCCCGGCGATCGGTCCGCCGCTGGCGCCCGAAGCCCCCGTGTTCGAAGGCGCGATGAACCTCATCCTCGTGGCCGCCGGTCTCGCGTTCGCGGCGATCGCCGCGGGCTGGCGGCGGCCGGGTGCGGTACCGCGCGGCCAGGGTCCCCGCCTCGTCAACGGCCCCCGGCTCGTGCTCATCGTGCTGCTCGGTGGTGGAGCGCCCCTGCTGCTGGCGGGGCTGATGGCGTTCTACGTCGAACTCGTCGCGAACCCGTTCTGATGACGACGCTTCGAAGCTGGCGCATGCCGACCTGGCTGTTCGCAGCCTGGACGCTCCTCTTCGGGATCCTGCTCATCGCCGATGTGGCGCGCCCGGGTGCTCCCGACGCGATCGCGTTCTTCCTGACCTCCTCGGCGCCGGTGTCGCTGCAGACCTGGGCCCTGGGCGCCGTCCCGCTGGCCCTGCTCTGGTATGCGACGGGACAGGGCGTCTCACGGCTGGGGCTCGGGCTCGCGCTGCTCGCGACCGCCATCGCACTCGCGGCCCTGCTCGCGACCCGGGAGTGGCCGGTTGAAGCCCCACCTGCCGCCGTCGCTGCGCCCTTGCTCGGGCCGGCCGGCGATGCCGCCGGGTACCCCGCCCCCGATCGGTCCGCCGTCAGGCTGCGGGCGCCCGCCCGGGGCGATCGCCCCTGATCGCAACCAGTCCGAGCCCTGCGACCGAGGCCAGCATCACGCTGCCGCCGACGGTGACGAGGAATTCCACCGCGGAGCGCAGCGACCCAAGGTGGATGACCCCGTTGGCGAGCAGGCTGCAGCCGAGCATCACGACCAGCCCGACGAGGAACGTCCCGCCGAGGCGGCGTGGCCCGCCCGTCGCCCGGAGCAGCGCCACGACCGTGACCAGCGTCCCGATCCCGATCCCGAGGAAGCCGAACCCGCCGGCGACCACGTACTGCATGCTCGCGAGCGAGTTGGACCCGGGGTCGATGGGGGTCACGATGCAGATCGCGAGGCTCATCAGCCCCGCGGCGGCGACGCCCAGACCCACTCGGACGCGGCGGCCACCGAGGGGCTCCGGACCGGCAAGGCCGACCACGCCCGCCCCGGAGCCCACGAGCACCAGCCCGGCGACGAGGAGCAGCATCCCGGTGTCGCGCAGCGGGGTGCCGTCGGGTCCGGCCGGCCCCGTTGCGCCGGTCGCCACACCTGCCACCAGCGCGGCACAGCCGCCAAGGATCAGCGCCCCGCCGGTACGGCCTGCGATGCGG
>JBAXFC010000588.1:0-2222 GCA_037140135.1 Chloroflexota bacterium | reverse complement strand
GCCTCGCTGACCTGGGGTACCTGCTCGCCCTCGCCGCCATCTGCTCGGCGCTGGCGTACACGCTCTACTTCCGGCTGGTCCAGGAGGTGGGCGCGACGCTTGCGATCAGCGTGGAGTTCGTGGTGCCCGTGGTGGCCGTGGTCATCGGGGCGGTCCTGCTCGGCGAGCGGCTGACCGTGCCCCAGCTCATCGGTGGAGCGGTGATCATCGCGGGCTGCTCGCTGGTGGTCGGCCTGCTGCCGGTGCGTCGGCGGCGGGTGCCGGTGACCGACCCAGTGTGACCAATGGCCCTGCCGTTCGGCAGGATGGCCCGAGCCGGTTACCGATCCGCAACCGACGGGCTGGCCCATCCGGCTGTCGGCCTCGGCGGGTTGGCGGGTGCACCATTCGAAGCACCGAACCACGACCGCGGATCCTGCTCCAGACCGGAGCCAACAGGTTGGGCCGCGGCGGCATCGCCACCGGCGATCGACCTCGTCCGCACCTGCGGGCACCGGCGATCCGGGGCAGGGATTGTGAACATGCACGCAGACAGCATCCTGATCGCCATCGACGAGGCGCTCGGCGCCCCGGCCACCTGCCAGTGCAACCGGGAGCTCTTCCCGGCGGAGCGTGACGGCGCCCTGTACCTGGAGTGCCCGTCCTTCAGCGAGACCTCGTGGCTGCCCGCCAGGATCGCCTTCTTCCTTGACGGCGCCTTCCATGACCAGTACCTGGTCGACCGCCTGCCGGCAGCTTCCGCTCACGCCACCGTCGCGCCCGCCCCGATGCATGGTGGCAGCAACGTGACCGCGGGGCCGGTCGCCGCCTGACCCGGCGTCGCCACTGCCCTTTCGGGCTGCGAGTCGCGTGCCTCCGGGTCTTGACCCAGCCCGGGTCCGGTAGGACCATCCCGTCGACATCTGCGCGTTGGTCGTAGTGGAGGCGTGGTGTGCAGATCCCTCGCAGGCTGCGGGCGGTCGGCCTGGCCGTCCTGGTCGTCGGCTGCGCCCCGACCACCGTGCCGACGGTGACCCCGGTCACAACGGCAGCCAGCCCGATCGCGTCGACCGCGACCGCCGACCGGCTTGCGAACGCGGCGCAACTTCTCGCGCTGCTGCCATCTGGCGCCGGCCTGGTGTTGGCCGCGGACAGCAGCGGCAACCGCCCGGGCGGGGCGGTCTACGACCTCGGCCGGATCGGCGATACCGGCACCATGGCGGTCGTGCTGGCCTGCGACGGTACCGGACCACTCTTGCTCGATGTCGTCAGCGACGCCTTCATCCCGTACACGGCGCTCGGCCTGCAGATGGCCGAGTGTGTGCCGGGCGGTCAACTGGACGTGTCCCGGCTCGCGATCGACTCGCCCGATGACCGCATCGTGATCACCGCGCCGCCCGCGACCCGCTGGCGCATCGCGATCGCGCGCACTTGACGCTCTCCGTGCCCCTCGCCGAGCCCCTCGCCGAGCCCCTCGCCGAGCCTGCTACCCCGACGCGGCGACGGACGGGTTGTCGCCTCTGCGGGATCCCGGGTGGCGGATGCCCCGTGTCGGTCGGCTCGTTGACAGGCCGGCGGTGACCTCCGTCGTGCCGGAGGCTGCCCGACGGGCCAGGACCGCTGCACCCCGGTGCTACACTCGCGCCCTCACGGTGGTGACCGAGAGGAGTAGGTCCGGAGCGGCCTCCAAGCGAGCGCGGGACGGTGCGAGCCGCGCAGGCACGACGGATTGAACGTCACTCGCGAGCCGTGCGGATGGCACCCGATAGCGTGCCGAGAGCGTGCCCGGACACTGCCTCCGCGATGAGCGGACCGGCCCCGGACGCGGAACCAGCAGGTGGTACCACGACCCCGTTCGTCCGCTGGACGAACGGGCGTTTTCATTTCCGGGAGCAGCAGCGATGACCGAGACCCTCGCCAAGGCCTACGTGCCGGCGGAGTTCGAGCACGACATCTACGAGCGGTGGCTCGCCGCGGACGTCTTCGCGCCCGATGGCGCGGGCTCCACCGCGGACTGGTCGCTCGAGCCGTTCACGATCATCCAGCCGCCGCCCAACGTGACGGGCTCGCTCCACCTGGGCCACGCGCAGCGCACGACCGTCGAGGACCTGATGATCCGCCACGCGCGGATGCTCGGCCGGCCGTCGCTCTTCCTGCCCGGCCTCGACCACGCGAGCATCGCCGCCCAGTTCGTGCTCGACAGGATCATCGCCACCGAGGGCGAGAGCCGGACCAGCCTCGGC
>JBAXFC010000587.1:0-2232 GCA_037140135.1 Chloroflexota bacterium | reverse complement strand
GGCAGGACCCAGGGTTGCTCCTGACGCTCGGGGGCCACCCTTACCCAGTGTGGGCCCCGGACCGGGTCGTCCTATACAGAACTGTGAAGATCCGTGGGCGCCGGGGGCGCCTGCGGGCGCAGCTCGTCCGGCGAGCCTGCGGGCTCTGCTCGTCCGGCGAGCCTGCGGGCGCTGCTCGTCCGGCGAGCCTGCGGGCGCGTGGCATTGCGTTCCTGCTCGCCCGGAGACCAGGTTGACCCCTTCTCGGGCCGAGATGGAGCATTCCCGCCCACCACGTGGCCCGAACGGCGGGGGCGGGCGCCCGTTTGCTCGGGTGGCGAGCAAGGACGGCGCCGAGGACCTCGCCCCGCTCCGCTCCGGGCCTGGGGTCAGCCCGCCTTCGCGGTGAGCGCCGCCTCGGCACGCCACCAGGCGATGGTCGCGGCAAGCGCGTCGTCGAGCGGTGTCCGATCGAACGGCCCGAACGCCGCCTCGAAGGCCGACCAGTCGGAGACGAACGGCTCGGTCCACTGGTAGAGCACGACGGTGACCTCGCGGGCCATCGGCATGAAGAGGCCGGCGATCCTGAGGGTCAGGGGTCCGTCCACGTGGAGCTTCGGCGGCACGCCGGCCACCTTCGCCGCACGCTCGAGGAAGGCGCGCGCGGTCATCGGATCCATGACCGGCAGGTGCCACGCCGAGCCTGCGGCCTCGTCGCGATCGCCCAGGACGACCATCGCCCGGGCGAGGTCCGGCAGGTAGCTGAAGGAGTGCGGCTGGTCCACGGCCCCGGCGGCCGCTGCCGCCTTGCCTGCGACCAGGTTTCCGAACGCGCGCCCGCCGAGACCGCTGTTGGTCCCGTGCGGCCCGAAGTAGTCCGCGGACCGGCCGATCACGACCTCGAGCTCGCCGCGCCGGTGACGCGCGAGCAGGTCCGCGGCAAGCTTCGTCCGGAGCGCGCCCTTGCGGTCCGTGGCGCGCTGCGGCGTGGCCTCGTGCATCGGGGAGGCGCCGGGACCGTACATGTAGAGGTTGTCCGCGAAGACCAGGCGAGCGCCCGCGGCCGCCGCGGCGTCCCCCACCGAGGCATTGAGCCGCTCGAAATTGCCGGCCCACTTGTCGTAGGCGGGCTGCGCCGCGTGGTAGACGACCGATGCGCCGGCGATCGCGCTCGTGGCCGCGGCAACGTCGTAGAGATCCGCGCGAACGTGCTCGACGCCAGCGGGCAGATCGGCGATCGTGCCGCGGCTCACTGCGCGCACTCGGCGGCCCTGGCGGACCAGTTCATCGACGATCGCGCGCCCGGTCCCACCCGATGCCCCGAGAACCACCTGCAGCCCGTCTGCTCGACCCATCGTCCCGCTCCCTTGTTCCGCCGCCTCGCGTTGCCGGCTCGTCTGGCCTCACCGCGTCGCCTTGTTCGCCAAGATGCACTATTGCTGAATGACTGTTCATTCACTATGCTGCCACGACCGGAGCCGTGTCAAGTCCTAAAGTGAACGACCTTTCACCAAACGCAGGAGGCGCTCAATGCCGAAGCGGACCGCAGCCCACGCCGAGGCCATGCGCGAGCAGATCCTCGAAGGCGGCCGACGCGCGTTCAACGCCGGCGGCTTCCGCGGGACCAGCGTTCCGGCCATCGCAGCGGAGGCCGGCGTCTCGGTCGGCCTGATCTACCGCTACTTCCCCAGCAAGGAGGAGCTCTTCCTGGAGCTCTGCATCTCGGGCACGCCCGACGAGCTCGAGGAGCTGGCCGCGGCGATCGCCCCCATCGCAGATCCGGTCGAGCGCCTCACCGTGGCCATCGACTCCTATTTCGACGCCCTGGTCCACGCCATCGGCGCCCCGCTCGTGCTCCAGGCCCTCGCCGCCGCGGATTCCGATGAGCGGATCCGCACCGCGCTCCGCCGTCGCGGCGATGACCTGCGCGGCTTCGCTGCCCGCTTCGTGCGCGACGCCATCGCCCGTGGCGAGCTGGATCCCGCCACCGACGTGAACGAGGTCGCCGCCGCCACGACGATGCTCCTCGACGGTGCCCTGATCGCCTTTGCCGAGCAGGGCGCGACCCTCGACCGCGTCGCCGTGCGCGATCGGATCGTGCGGACGGTGGCGGCGGCGAGCGGCCTCCATGCGACCGCGCCCGCCACACCCACCGCGGACTACCCCGTCGGCGGCGGTCCCGGCCGCATCCTCCGCCCGCGCTAGCACCTGGCCGCACCGCACCTGGCCACGCCGACAGCGCGCCGAGGCCGC
>JBAXFC010000586.1:0-2248 GCA_037140135.1 Chloroflexota bacterium | reverse complement strand
GGCCGGGGACGGCTCCCAGACCGTGGTCTGGGAACGGACCGGGTCGGCGGCGCCGGTCACCGGCACCTGGGGATCCGCCTCGGTGCTGATCGACCCGTGGGCCGGCCAGTCGATCCGGATCCGGTTCGAGGCCGAGGACGGCGGCACGGCCTCCACGGTCGAGGCGGGCATCGACGACGTGCGGGTCACCCGGCCAGGAGCCTAGTCCCGCCGGGTCCCGGCGCAGGTCAGAGGGGAGGAGAATGAGCGTGCGGGAAGCACGCCCGACCTTCAACGTCCTTTCCGACCCGCTTCCGGGGCACTCCGGCCCTCATCACGGACACCCGCCCCGGGCAACCTCTGCGGGACGCGTCCCGCCCACACAACCCCGGACACCCTGCGCCGCGTGCGAGCGTGCCCGGAACGAGGAAGGACGCACGACGATGGACCAGGGCGCGCCGAGCACACGCCCCTTCCGGTGGACGGTGAAGCGCGAGGGGATCATCGCGCCGGACGAGCGGCTGCCCTGGCCGCAGACGATCGCCGTGGGCCTGCAGCACATCTTCGCGATGTTCGGGGCAACCGTCCTCGCTCCCATCCTCATGGGCTTCGACCCGAACACGGCGATCCTGTTCTCGGGCGTCGGGACCCTGATCTTCTTCGTGATCGTGGGCGGCCGCGTCCCGAGCTACCTCGGCTCCTCGTTCGCGTTCATCGCGGTCGTCATCGCCGCCTCGGGCTACGACGCCGCGGCCGGCGGACCCAACCTCAACCTCGCGGTCGCCCTCGGCGGCATCATCGCGGCCGGTGTCCTCTACGCCCTGGTGGGCCTGCTGGTGATGGCGGTCGGCACCAGGTGGATCGAGACGCTCATGCCGCCGGCCGTCACCGGCGCGGTGGTCGCGGTCATCGGCCTGAACCTGGCGCCGGTCGCGGTGGGCAACCTCAAGGGCTCCATCTGGACGTCGGCGGTGGGCATCCTGACGGCGCTGGCGGTGGGCCTCGTCGCGACCTACGCCCCCGGCATGCTGCGCCGGCTGCCGATCCTCGTCGGTGGCGTCGCGGGCTACGTCCTGTACCTGGTGCTGGGCAACGGGATGGGCCTCGAGGGCCTGGCCCCGATCTCCTTCGACGGCGTCGCGAACGCCGCCTGGTTCGGGCTGCCGAACCTGACCGCCCCCACCTTCGACGGCAGCGCGATCACGCTGATCGCCCCCGTCGCCATCATCCTGGTGGCGGAGAACCTCGGCCACGTCAAAGCCGTGTCCGCGATGACCGGCCGCAACCTCGACCGGTACCTCGGCCGCGCCTTCGTGGGCGACGGCCTCGCGACCATCGTGTCGGGCTTCGGCGGCGGCACCGGCGTCACGACCTACGCCGAGAACATCGGCGTGATGGCCGTCACCAGGATCTACTCGACGCTCGTGTTCGTGGTCGCGGCCTGCGTCGCGATCGCGCTCGGGTTCTCGCCCAAGTTCGGGGCGCTGATCATGACGATCCCGGGGCCCGTGCTCGGCGGCCTCTCGCTCGTCCTGTTCGGCCTGATCGCCGCCACCGGCGCCCGGATCTGGGTCCAGAACAAGGTGGACTTCTCGCGCAGCCGCAACCTGATCACGGCCGCCGTCGCGCTGACCATGGGTGCCGGCGACCTCACCCTCACGTTCGGCGGGTTCTCGCTGGGCGGGATCGGGACGGCGACCTTCGGCGCCATCCTCATGTACCAGCTGCTGCGCGACGGCAAGCCGGCCGACCGGATCGACGACGCGACGGCGGGCGAGGCCGCCGCGGCCGGCGCGTAACCCAGGGCCAGTCCCGGGCCGGGCTCCGCACGCGGATCCCGGCCCGTGGCGCGGGAGGTGCCCACGGCGATCGAGCGGTTCGCGCTCCCAGGGTTCCGCCATCGCACGGCACCGGGCTACGGCCATGTGCCGCCGGCCCCAACTGGACCGGCTTGCGGGCCGGCCCAAGCCACTGGCCCCGAAGGTTCGCGAAACCCTGGCAGTGACGTGCCAGACCAGGCGGCGACCGATCCCCGGGGCCGGCTGGGGAGGTTCGAGCCCCGTCCGCGGACCGTAGCCCATCCGCTCCGCGGACGCCTGTCGCAGGTACGACCTCGGGTCGTCTGTCCGGCGGCTGGTCCCGCTCGAGGCCCGGCCACGATCCCGGGTCGTGGTATCGGTGACTTCGACGCCGGCGAGCCCCACCGACGATCCCCGATCGTGCCTGGCGCGGCGGACGGCCAGGCTGGATACCGAACACGACCCCGGAC
>JBAXFC010000585.1:0-2289 GCA_037140135.1 Chloroflexota bacterium | reverse complement strand
GCGTTCCTCCAGGCGCGCTTCGCCGCCCTGGCCGCCGAGCCCGCTCGCCGCCTGCTCGCGGTCCACACCCACGCCCAGCAGGTGATCGTCACGCCCTCAGGGCGGCGCCTGATGAACCCGTACCTGGGGCCGGTGGAGGACCGCCTGCGCGGGACGCGCCTGGAGCCCATCGTCCTCGACCGGCGCACCCGCCGCGCCGACGCCGACGCGATGAGCCGGATCGCCGGCCCCGAGAGCGCCCGCATCCTCCCCTACGACGCCATCCTGCTCGAGGAGGTCCTGCCCAAGCCCGAGCAGCAGGAGGCCGAGGACCGCGTCGTGGCTGCCCTGCGCGCGCTCGCGGTTCCGGTGTCAGTCGCCGGGATCGACCTCGGTCCCTCGCTCGCCGCCTCGGTCGCCGATGGCCAGGCGGGCGCCTTCGCGCTGATGCACCTGACCATCGAGCGCTGCACCAACGTCCTGCGGGCCCTGCACCCGGCGGGCGTGCTGGTGGCGGACGAGTACCACCGCCAGGACTGGATGGAGGCCGCGGGCCGTGCCGGGGTGCCGATCGCGGCGATCCAGCACGGCACGATCAACCGCCACCACCGCGGCTACATCCACCGCTCCCGGCCGGAGCACCTCCACCTCGTGGACCGGACCTACGTCTTCGGCGGCTGGGAGCACGACCGCCTGGTCGGCGACAGCGTCTATCGCGAGGACGAGGTCGTGGTCGCGGGGTCCCCGCGCCTCGTGGTGGACCGCCCCGTCGCCTCGGATCGCGACGCCGTGCGGCGGGAGCTCAAGGTCAGGGACGGACACCGGATGATCGTCCTGTCCGGCACCTGGGGTGAGATCTACCGCCGGTTCCACTACCCGGTGGTCCTCGCCCGCCTCTTCGACCGCCCGCTGCCCAACGTCCACCTGGTGGTCAAGCTCCACCCGATGGAGGCCGACGAGGGCCCGTACCGCGCCGTCATCGAGGGCGTTGCCGTCGCCCGCGGCTTCGCGCCCCCGCCGATCTCGGTGGTCCAGCAGGTGGACCTCTACCGCCTCCTCCGCGCCGCCGACGCGCACCTCGGCATCCATTCGACGGTCCTCACCGAGGCCGTCTTCGTGGGCACGCCCAACCTGCTCGCCTCGGGCATCGAGGGCGGCGACCTGCTCGACTACGTCCCGTCCGGCGTCGCGCTGCCGGTCACCGATGGCGCCGGCCTCCTGGCCGCGCTTGACGCCGCTGCCGCCGGCGCGATCACCGACGAGGCACGGACCGCGTTCATCGCCCACCACTACGAGCCCGGAGCGGCCGACGAGCGCATCGCCTCGGACCTGCTGGCGTGGCTGCCGGCCGGGTGATCCCACGGTGAGCGCGCCCGACGGGCCGATCCTGTTCCTGGTCCCCGCCCGGGGCGGCAGCAAGCGGCTGCCCGGCAAGAACCTGCTCCCCGTGGGCGGGATCCCGCTCGTGGGCAGGGCGGTGCGCACCGGGCTCGAGGCGGCGCGCAGGCTCGGCGGGAGCGCGGCCGGACACCGGGTCGTCTGCTCCACGGACGACGACGCCATCGCCGCGGTCGCGGCCGCCTGGGGTGCCGAGGTCCTGCGGCGGCCCGCGGCGCTGGCCACCGACGAGGCGACCTCGCTCGATGTCGTGCTCCATGCGCTCGGCGCCGTGGAGGCCGGCGGTTCGGGAGCCGGGGGCGTCACCCGGGCCGGGACCGCCGTCGCGACCCTCGTCCTGCTCCAGCCAACCTCGCCCCTCGTGGACGCATCGGACCTCGTGGCGGCCGTGGACCGCCACCGGGCGGCCGGCGGCCGCAGCGTCACCAGCGTGGTCGCCGGCCATCCCGCGACCTGGCACCACGGCATTGCCCTGGACGGGGCGCTGGAGCCCGCGACCGCCGTGGCCGGGCGTGACGTCCTCCTGGCGGGTGCCTTCTACGTGACCACGCCCGCGGACCTGCACCGCTGCGGCCGCTTCGTGGAGCCCGGCGTGACGCTGGGGCAGCCGCTCCCCGCCGACCGGGCGGTGGACGTGGACGAGGCGCACGAGCTGCTCGCGGCCGAGGCGGTCCTGGCCGCCCGGCCGGTCCGCCCGGTCCCGATCGGCGGCCTGGTCGCGGGTGCCGGACGGGTGGTCGTGATCGCGGAGGCCGGGGTCAACCACAACGGCGACGTCGAGCTCGCGCTCCGGCTGATCGATGCCGCCCTCGAGGCCGGGGCCGATGTCGTCCAGTTCCAGACCTTCGATCCCGCTGCCCTCGCGGCGGCCGGTGCCCCCACCGCCGACTACCAGCGCAAGGCGGGAGTGCA
>JBAXFC010000584.1:0-2291 GCA_037140135.1 Chloroflexota bacterium | reverse complement strand
AAAAGAGGTTTACAACCCGAAGGCCTTCATCCCTCACGCGGCGTTGCTGCTTCAGGCTTTCGCCCATTGAGCAAAATTCCCGACTGCTGCCTCCCGTAGGAGTCTGGGCCGTGTCTCAGTCCCAGTCTGGGTGATCGTCCTCTCAGACCACCTACCGATCGTCGCCTTGGTGAGCCGTTACCCCACCAACGAGCTAATCGGACGCAGGCCCCTCCCGAAGCGCCTCGCGGCTTTGATGATGTGAATGAACACATCGCCACATGCGGTATTAGCCACCCTTTCGGGCAGTTATCCCCCACTTCGGGGCAGGTCACCTACGCGTTACTCAGCCGTTCGCCACTAACGAGCAAGCTCGTCCGTTCGACTTGCATGTCTCATGCACGCCGCCAGCGTTTATCCTGAGCCAGGATCAAACTCTCCGCGAAAACACAATCTTTCGATCGTGATAGCTCAAGCTTGTCCAGGCACGTTCTCTGTGCTGAAGTTCCTACCACTCTTCAGTTGTTAAGGTGCAGCGCCCGGCCTTGACCGCCCGGAGCGCGGACTGCGCATTGTGCCGCAGTTCGCTCCCCGTGTCAAGCGGGGCTTTCGGGTGGTCCCCACTGTGAGGTGGGACCGGTGGGCCTCGGATTTGGAGGCGCGAGGAAGGATGTTAGGGATGATTTGCCCGCCTGTCAAACGACGGCGTCCTCGTTCAGATCGGGCCTTCCTGGACCAGCAGCACGAACACCCCGCCGCCGATGAAACAGAGCAGCCAGAGCTCAGCGGTCGGCGCCGCGCCGGCCACGCCGGTGGTGACCAGCCATGCTATGAGGCCCGCCACCGTGGCCAGGATGACCTTGGGCAGGCGCAGCAGCAGCTCGAACACCAGCTCGCGCACCTAGATCGCCCTCCGGCCCTGAAGGGCCCGGATGAGGGTGACGTCGTCGGCGTACTCGAGGTCTCCGCCAACCGGCAATCCGCGGGCGATCCGCGTGACAGCGCCCACGAGCCCTTCGAGTCGCTCGTTGAGGTACATCGCGGTTGCCTCCCCTTCGAGGGTGGGGTTGGTGGCCACGATCACCTCCTCGACCCGCTCGCCGGCCGCATCGGCCTCAACGACCCGCTCGAGGAGCTCGCGCACCTTGAGCCGGTCTGGTCCGATTCCGTCGATGGGGCTGATCGCCCCGTGGAGGACGTGGTACCGGCCGCGGAACTCGCCGGTCCGCTCGATCGCCAGAACGTCAAGCGGCTCTTCGACGACGCATAGCCGGAGGATGTCGCGGCCGGGGTCCCGGCAGATCGGGCACAGCGGCGCGTCGCTGATGTTGAAGCAGCGGTCGCAGAAGACGACCTCATCGCGAACGGCGATCAGGGCACGGGCGAGGGCACGCGCCTCGGCGTCGGGAGCGCGCAGGAGGTGGTAGGTCAGCCGCTGCGCCGTCTTGGGGCCGATCCCCGGCAGACGTGCGAACGCCTCGACAAGGCGTGCGACGGGCTCGATGACGGGCGTCGCCATGGGCAGGCGATCAGAACAGGCCGGGAAGCCGGAGGCCGGCGGTCATGGCGCCCATCCGCTGCTCCTCGAGCGCCTGGGCAGCCTTGAGGCCCTCGTTGACCGCGGTCATCACGAGGTCCTGGAGCATCTCGACGTCATCGGGGTCCACGGCGGATGGATCGATCGCAAGACCGACGAGGGCGCGCTTGCCGGTGACCGTCGCCCTGACGGCACCGCCGCCGGCCGTTCCTTCGACCGTCGCGACCTCGAGCTCCTCCTGGATCCGCGCCATCTGCTGCTGCATCTGCAGGAGCATCTTCTGCGGGTTCATGCCCATGGGCGCGGTTCCTCCGGGTACATGCGGGTGGACGGTCGTCGGTTGGGTGCCAGTCTCGCCGATGTGCGTCGCGTGCGCGAGGCGACCCCGACGAGCGGCCCCCTAGCTGACGTCGGGAACGTCGAGCCGGTCCTCCGCGAAGATGCGGCCGGCCTCGGCCAGGATGGTCGCGGCCTCCTGGTCATCCGGCAGCGGCGGCACGAGGTCGAGGTTGGTGGCGATCAGACGCACGCCGACGTCGTGGCCGAGGAACGCGGCGAGGCACTCCTCGAGCAACGGCCGACGGCGCTCGGTGGCGTCCTTGAGGAAGACCTTCTCCTCGGGGAAGCCGATGGTCACGATCCTGCCCTCGACTCCCATCGGCCGGCAGTCGACGATGGCGGCCTTGGCAGCCGGGCTGCGGGCGGCGATCGAGGCCACGACGGCGGCCCAGCCCTGGCGCAGACGGTCGAGGTCGCCGGCGGCTGCCGGCGGAGC
>JBAXFC010000583.1:0-2303 GCA_037140135.1 Chloroflexota bacterium | reverse complement strand
CGCCACCTGGCGGGCATGATCCTGCACCTGTGCGCCCAGGCCATCCAGGGCGGGGTCAACCGCTACGAGATACACACCTGCGTCAACTTCCGCGGAGGCAAGATGAGCAGCGGCCAGGCGTTTCTGTACGCCGGCACGGACCTGGGGACCGGCCAACGCATCGCCCTGAAGCAGCTCCTCGCTCCGCTCGATGCGGACGCATCGGATCGCCACCGGCGCGAGTGCGACTTCCTGCTCCGGAAGGCGCACGGCCACCCCGGCATCGTCCGGGCGATCGAGGAGTTCGCCGACGGCCAGGAGCAGTTCCTCGTCGAGCAATGGATCGACGGCGCGACACTGAACGACGACGTGGCCCGGAACGGGCCGCCGCCGATGACTGTCGCCCTGTCCCGCCTCATCGCGATCTGCCGCGCCGTGCACTACGTCAACGTGCAGGGCTCCTACTTCCGAGACCTGAACGAGAACAACGTCATGATCACACCGACCGGAGAGGCGATCCTCATCGACTTCGGCGGCATCGAGGACTGCAATAGCCCGCGAACGACCAAGCTCCTGCCTCCAGGCGCCGCACCCGAGATTCTGGCGGCGTATCAACACGGCCGCAAGGCGGCCTTCTCCCGACGGACCGAGGTCTACGCCCTGTGCGCTCTGGGCTATTACATGGCGACCGGGCAATACGTGCCCGACGACCGGAACACGCAGACGCTGGCCCCGCCCAGCGCTCTCAACGCGCAGGTGAGCCCGGGGTTCGAGGCCGCGATCCTGCGCGGGCTGGCGATCGATCCGGCTCTGAGACCGGCCGATCCGGCGGCGCTCAGACGCGAGCTGGATGCGCTGGGAGGAGCGGTCCCCCGAGCTCCATTCGCCCAGGCCCACTACCTGCCTCCACCTCCACCCCAACCCATGATGCCGGTGGGAGCGCCGTTCCCCGCTGTCCCAGGCCGCGCGGGACGGCCCGACCGATCCAGACTCTGGTGGACCGGATGGGCGACAACCCTCCTGGCGCCCGCGATCGTCCTGCCCCTGATGCGCCCCCCTGCGATCGGGAACGCTCCACAGAGCGCACAGCGGGAGGCGGCAGTCAACTCGCCCAACCGCGCCATGTCATCACCCACGGTGTACGCCATCCGAGGCGCCCGAGTGAACCTGCGGGCACGCCCTGGGCTGGGAAGCCCGGTCATCGGACAACTATCCGCGCCCAAGAAGGTGACGATCCTGGGCGAGAGCGGAGGCTGGTACCAGGTCGCCGCTCCGGGAGGCATCCGCGGCTACGTATGGGGCGCCTACCTCCCGACCGACTCGCGATACCGACGGGGCAGCCTCGCCGCTCCCGTATGGCTGGCCCGCCGCCGCGCGCCGCAAGGGGAGAGAGTGCTCGTCGTCGGTGTCGACAGCAACCGGGCCCGGCTCCTCCTCCCTGAAGGCGACTCCATCATGGTCCGCTCGAACGCGGTCTCCCTATCCAACTGAGGTGAACCCGATGATCCCATTCAACCACCCGACGAAGAGGAGAACCCTCGCGGGCCCGGCTCGAGTCGAGCCCCGAGGACTGGCCGCTCCATTCGCCATGGCGACACCGCGCCCGGTCCCACCGACTCTGCCCGGTCGGAGCCCACGAGCAACGCGCACGTGGGGGCGCCCCGCCCGACGCCTGCGATCCCGAACGATCCAGATCGTCTGCTGCGTCGGACTGATCGCCGCAGCCGTCGCCGCCGTATCCCGCCACTATGATCGGACGCCGGCCACCCTCGCCGCCCGTCTCGGGCTCGCAGGCGGCGTCCAACGACCGGACACCACGATCGTTCCCGACTGGCCGATGACGACGCCCCTGCCCGTCGATCAGGACCACCTGGTCCTGCTCTCCAAGAATCGGCGGGAGATCCTGGTCTACCAACGAATCCGGTCGTTTCCGGCCGCGATCGGGAGAAACCCGGGCGACAAGAGGCGGGTCGGAGACAACCGCACTCCAGAGACTCCGGCCGGCAGAACCTACACCGTGACCGGGAAGCTCCACACCTCTCCGACGAGCCCGTTCGGCAGCCGTTACCTCGGGCTGGACAGCCCACCGTGGCGGGGCATCGCCATCCACGGCACCAACGAGCCGGACACCGTGGGAACGATGGCCTCCCACGGCTGTGCCCGCCTCTTCAACGCCGATGCCGAGTGGCTGTACAACGCCGTTCAGCTCGGGGATCCGGTCCTCATCACCCCATAGGGCGCGATGCCGGGACGACCGCTCGAACGCCCGCGCCGGTCGGGAGGACGCGGCCCACCGTGTCTTCCCGATCGGCGAACACCCGCCC
>JBAXFC010000582.1:0-2314 GCA_037140135.1 Chloroflexota bacterium | reverse complement strand
GGTCTGGTGGCGGCGCAACCTGTTCCTGGGACTTGTCGCCGGGGTCGCCCTGGTCGCTGCCCTCCGCTTCGCGGGGCTGGCCTGAGGGAGCGGTCCCGGGCCGGCTGGAGCGGTCCCGGGCCGGCTGACCCGGGTATCGAAGACGCTCGGGTGGCGCATGGCCCCCACCGCGTCCGATCTACTTCAGCACCACGAAGGCATCGACGTTGATCCCGGAGCGTCCTGGCGTTGCCAGGCAGACGATCTTGATCGTGTGCTTCGCCGACTTCGTCCAACTGCTCGCGAACACCAGCCTGCGCCACTGTGCCGGTGAGGCGCGCAGGTCCACCGTCGCCCGGTAGACGCCGTCGAGGTACACCTTGGCCCGGCCCGGGGTCGCGCCCCGGTAGGCCACCCAGGCGACCGCGCGGCCGGTGAACGTGTAGCTGACGCCGGCCGGCGGGCGGCTGCCGATCCGGTACTTGCCGCCCGATGCGGAGGCACCCGAAGCCGTGGACCACTTCCCGCTGAAACGCACGGCCGAGCTTGACTCCTGGGTGCGAAGGACACGGAAGATGGGGCCGTAGACCCAGGCCGACACGTTGCCTGCGCCATCGACCGAGCGCACCCGGAACCGCCACGTCGTCCTGGACGAGACCCCGAGGGACGCATCGGCGCCCGTGGCCGTCGGGCTCGCGAGCGCCTGGGTGGCATAGGTGGTGCCGCCGTTCTTCGCCAGCCCGACGTCAAACCGGGCGATCCCCGAACCGCCCGTGTCCGTGCCGGACCAGCTCACGTGGACCGGCACCGTGGACGACCCGATGGTCGCGCCGGTGCCGAAGGAGACGACGGGGGCCTTCGCGATGGGCGGGGTGGTGTCGATCCGGAACGGCACCGGGGGCGAGGACGCCACGCTGGTCCACGCGGCGTTGTGCGCCGTGACGGTCACCGTGTAAGGAGCGTCGGCGAGAGCCGTGACCGGACAGGAGAGGGCGCCGCTCGTCGTGCAGGTCCTGCCGCCGGGCGACAGGGTTGCGGTATAGCCGGCGATCGCCGAGCTGCCGGTCCAGGACGGGGCGGACCAGGTGAACGTGGCCGTGGAGCCCGCGGCCGCTGCCGCGACTCCGGTGGGCGCCCCCGGGACCGGGGAGATCACGCGGACGCGCACCTGCGCGGTGGTGAAGGTGCCAGGGCCGGCCGAGATCCCGTACGTGAAGGTGGTGTCGCCCGCGAAGCCCGCCGCGGGGATCAGGCGCAGCACCGTGGGCAGGAGCGGGGCGTCAAGCCGCTCGATCGCCAGGTGCACGCCGTCGTCGGCATAGGCGCCCGCGAAGTCGATCTGGCGGGCATCGGGGTCGTGATCGTTGGCGAGGAGGTCCGTCACGGGGATCTCCGTGGTCACGGCGGCCGTCGGGCTGCCCGTGATCTCCAGGATGTCATCCACCGCAATCGGCCGGACCACGCCGACCTGGACGGTGACCGTCGCCGGGGCCGATGTCGCCCACCCGTCATCTGCCCGGTAGGTGAACGTGTCGATGCCCGCGAAGCCCGCGTCGGGGAGGTAGTGGAACGAGCCGTCGGGCGTCGCGAGGAGGTCGCCGTGGGCCGGGGGGTCCGCCAGCCCGAAGGTGAGCGGGTTGCCGTCCGCGTCGGACCCGGCCAGCGGGGCCAGGACCGGGACCCCGATGTCCGTGGCGAGCGAGAGGTCCGTGGCCACCGGGGCCGCGTTGGGCAACGGTGCGGCGAGGACCGTGACCGCGAACGAGGCCTCGGCGCAGGTGTCCGCAGGGGCGGGCGGCGCGGTGTCGCAGACGCGGACGGTGACCGTGACGTCACCGGGCGTGGCGTAGGTGTGGGTGCCGCGGGCCGCGGGCCCCT
Organism: Chloroflexota bacterium; assembly: GCA_037140135.1. GTDB lineage: Bacteria > Chloroflexota > Limnocylindria > Limnocylindrales > CSP1-4 > CAIXZV01. The sequence continues at coordinate 457 of JBAXFC010000582.1, read as the reverse complement.
CGCCGCCCGAGGCAGCGGTGACGGTGGCTGCCCCGGAGGCGCCGTCGCCCCAGGTGACGGTGGCCGTGTGGCCTCCCGTGCCGGGATCGTCGATGCCGGCGAGGGCGAAGTCGGTGGCGTCACCCGCGACGACAAGCTGCGGAGGCGCGGCCACCAGGGCCGGCGGCGCGGCGACCACGGTCACGGTGGAGACAGCGGAGACGACCGCCGACCCCACGGACGGCGTGATCCGCACCCGCACGTCGACCGTTCCCGCGTCGGCGAACGTGACCTCGGGGTTCAGGCCCGTTGCGTCGCCGAACACTCCGTCGGCGTCGAGGTCCCACTCGGCCAGGGGCGTCTCGTCTGCGGCCAGACCGGACGCGCCGGCGGAGAGGACGACGGGCGCATCCTCGGTGGCGGTGTACGGGCCACCGGCGTCCGCGTCCGGAACGACAGGCGGCGGTGGCCCGTACAC
>JBAXFC010000581.1:0-2329 GCA_037140135.1 Chloroflexota bacterium | reverse complement strand
AACCCGGACAGCAAGGCCGCCGGCGATTCGCTGGAAGACCTGATGCTGGCCCCGCAGCATCTGCGGTTCACGCAGGTAACCTTGCGTGATCAGACCGATGATCACAACGAGCTGGTGTTTGAAAACGAATGGCTGCTGTCGCCCAATGAAAGAGTAGTGCGCTTGCCGGGCAACATTTTCTTCGTTGAGGACACCTTGACGGGGGCGGGGCTTTTATTTTTGAAGCAAGCCCCGCTGCCGCACGCGCGGCCGGTCAAATCCGAGTGGGATGCGGACATGTCCGGCCCGACGCGCCGGCTGCGGCGGCCTTCGCAACGTACTCGTGGCCGTCGACATGGAAGCCAGGCACCGCCACGAAGAGCATGCCGGTGCGGATCACCCGGGAGTCCTCAGCGACGCCGGTGACGTCCGCCTGATCGTCGGCCGCTCCGTTCGGACGCTCGACCACCTCGAGGAGCAGGCCGCGCCCCCGGAGCTCGGCCTCGAGCGCATCAAGGGTCATCGGTGCGTGCTCGGCCGCGGCGGCGACCAGTCGCTCCACCTCGCCGCTCATCGGCCGCTCCCCCGCCCCGCCCTGGCGAGCCTGCCCGTGACGCGGCCGGCCTGGTAACGCCAGGACCGCGCGACCTGCTCCTGGGCTCCTGCAAGCTCGACCCAGGCCGCCCCGAAGGACCGCTTGTGCTCGTACAGCCCGTAGGTCGGCTCGCCAGGCTCCGGCACCCGGCGGGCGCCCGCCACGTCGACGCCGCCGAGGTCCATCTCGGTCCGGCCCTCGGCGATCGCCAGCTCGATCGCGCGCCAGCGCAGGAGGTGCATCGTGCCCGGGTGGTCATGGCGGCGCTCCGCGCGGTCCGCGGAGTGCTGCGTGGAGAGCCGCCGGCCGTGCCGGTACAGGAGCAGCCCGCCGAGCACGTCGCCGTCGGCGCCGCCCTCGCGGGCCTCGAGGTAGACGAGGTGGCCGGCGGTCAGCGCCCGTCGCCACCAGGCGATGAACTCCCCGGGGCCTGCAAACCCGAAGCCGCGCCGGTCGCCCGTGGCCCGGAGCATCGTGTAGAAGCGGTCCAGCGCCGCTTCCGGGGCCTCTCCCGCCCGCTGCAGGCCCTCGTGCTCGGCCGTGGCGGCATCGTGGCGGAGCACCACCAGCCCGTCGCGCTCCGCGCGCCGGATGCGCTGGCGGGTGGCCTTGGCGATTCCGTCGAACACGGCACCAGGGTCGGTCCCCGCGGGGAGCGGCAGCGCCATGCGGTGGCGGGACGGCTGGATCTCGGGGATGGCGTGGAACCCGGCCCGCGCCAGCGCGACGGCGTAGTCGCCGTCACTCGCGGCCACCTCGGGATCGGCGGCGAGCACATCCACGCCGTCGGCTGCGAGGTGCCGCGCCACGGCCTCGAGCGCGCCCCCGACCAGCGTGCCCGACGAGTCGCCGTCCACCCAGGGCGTGCCCGGCCCCACGGGACCGCGCGGCAGGTATGCCGAGCCGCCCGGCAGCATCGCCCAGCGCCGCCGCAGGACCAGCGCCCGAACGTCACCGGCCACGAGGAACCTCGGCTGCCAGCCGCTCGACGCGCGGTGCTCGGCCCAGGCCCGCGACTGGTACACGTGGCCACCAGGTGCATCGACCGCCGCGGCGTCCCACGTGGCCAGCGCCGCCGCATCCGCCTCGGTCACGACCGGCACCTGGGCCGTGGTCACGCGTCGCCCCCGGCGTCGCCCCCGTAGCCTGCGGCCGTGGTGCCGCCCGCCCCGTCGAGCCCGTGGCGGCGGCGCGCGAGGCGCACCCGGGCCTGCTGGGCCACGTCGTATGTCTTGCGCCCGACGCGGTCGAGGACGAGGTCGTAGGCACCCACGTACCGGATCTCCCGCCCGCCGAACCCGGTCTTGAAGTGGGCGATCCCGGCGTGCGCCAGCCCCCACAGGTCGTAGCTCGTGGCGCCCGCCTCCTTCGAGGAGCGGATCGCCTCCCACTTGAGCAGGTAGTTGGCCCGCGAATCCGCTCCGGCCTGGGTCATCCCGCCGTACGGCTCCACGACCCGCGTCCCGGCCTGGACGAGGAACAGGGTTGCGACGGGCGTGCCGTCGGGCAGCTCAGCGAACAGGAGCCGGGCCCGGCCATCGGGTGCGAAGGCATCCCAGACGTCGCGGTACGCGGAGAGGGCGCGGATGAGGAAGCCGGCGCGATCCGCGGTCTCCCGGTAGATGGCGTAGAACTCGTCGAAGCGCTCCGGCCCGGCATCGACGATCCGCACGCCGCCAGTGCGTGCCTTGTTCACGTACTGGCGCCACTTCTTGCGCAGGTCGCCGTACAGCGCCTGCTCGTCCGCATGCAGGT
>JBAXFC010000580.1:0-2335 GCA_037140135.1 Chloroflexota bacterium | reverse complement strand
ACCTTCGGCGTGTCGCGGCGGATCGTGACCCGCGGGAGCTGGATTTCCGGGGCCGGGGCGGAGGTGGCGCCGCCGCCGGTGACGGTGGTGCTGGTCTCGAGCCGGGGGGCCGCGGCGGGCGCGGGGGCGTCGGTCGGCCCGACGGCGCGCGCGGTGCGGCTGAGCAGGGCGAGCATGTTCTCGAACGAGGCGAGGTTGGACGCGCTGCGGAACAGGCCGGTGCAGATCTGGAGGCGCACATTGTTCATCAGCTCCTCGAAGAAGCGGTAGGCCTCGGACTTGTACTCCACGAGCGGGTCCTTCTGGCCGTAGCTGCGCAGGCCGATGCTCTTGCGCAGGTCCTCCATCTCGGTGAGGTGCTCCTGCCAGTGGTGGTCGATGGCGTTGATCACGACATAGCGCTCGAGCGAACCGAGGGCCTCGGGAACCTCGGCGGACTCCTTCACCGCGTAGGCCTGGTGGATGCGCGCGAGGATCAGGGCCGCGAGCGCCGCGGCGTCGCCGCCCGCCAGCTCGTCGACGCGGAGGCTGATGGGGAAATGGGCGTTGGCCCAGCCGACGAGGCTCTCGACGGCGGAGGGGACCGCGCCGCCCTTTTCGCCGTAGCCGGCGGCCTCGAGGCGGAGCAGGAGCTCCTCCTCGATCTGCTCGAAGATAATCGCCTTGGGGCGGTCGGCGTGGATCGCGGCGTTGCGGATGCCGTAGACGACCTCGCGCTGCTGGTTGAGCACGTCGTCGTACTGGAGCAGGCGCTTGCGGATCGAGTAGTTCTGCTGCTCGACCTTCTTCTGGGCGGACTCGATCGAGCGGTTGAGCCACGGGTGCTCGAGCTCCTCGCCCTCCTTCATCGAGCCCTCCATCAGGCGCGAGGCGAGGTTGCCCTGCAGGAACAGGCGCATGAGGTCGTCCTCGAGCGAGAGGAAGAACTTGGTCAGGCCGGGGTCGCCCTGGCGCGAGCAGCGGCCACGCAGCTGGCGGTCGATGCGGCGGGACTCGTGCCGCTCGGTGCCGACGACGTAGAGGCCGCCGGCCTCGCGCACGCCCTCGCCGAGTTTGATGTCGGTGCCGCGGCCCGCCATGTTGGTGGCGATGGTGACGGCGCCCCGCTGGCCGGCGCGCGAGACGATCTCGGACTCCTGCTGGTGGAACTTGGCGTTGAGCACGGTGTGGATGACCCCGGCGCGCTTGAGCATGCGCGAGAGCACCTCGGAGGACTCGACGGAAACCGTGCCCACCAGCACCGGCTGGCCGCGCTTGCTGGCCGCCTCGATCTCGCGGACGACGGCGTTGAACTTGTCCCGGCGGGTCTTGAAGATGGAGTCGTTCCGGTCGACGCGGATGCAGGGCTGGTTGGTCGGGATGACCTGCACGGACAGCCGGTAGATGTCGTTGAACTCGGTGGCCTCGGTTTCCGCCGTGCCGGTCATGCCGGCCAGCTTCTCGTACATGCGGAAATAGTTCTGGATCGTGATCGTGGCGTAGGTGCGCGTCTCGCGCTCGATCATGACGCCCTCCTTGGCCTCGACGGCCTGGTGCAGGCCGTCGGACCAGCGGCGGCCCGGCATGACGCGGCCGGTGTTCTCGTCGACGATCATGACCTTGCCCTCCTGCACGACGTACTCGACGTCCTTTTCGTACAGCGAGTAGGCGCGGAGCAGCTGGGAGATGGCGTGGATGTCCTCGGACACCTCGGCGTAGCGGGTCTGGGAGGTGAGTTTCTTGGCCTCGCGCTGCTCGGGCGAGAAGGCCGGGTCCTTGTCGAGGTCGCTGAACTCGGTGGCGAGGTCGGGCAGGACGAAGGCGTCGGGATTGTCCGGCCGGAGCGTCTTGCGGCCGATCTCGGTCAGGTCGGCCTGGTGCTGGCGCTCGTCGATGACGAAGAAGAGCTCCTCCTTGAGCCGGTAGACCTCCTCCTTGTTGAGGTCGGAGTTCATCTCCGTCTCGGTCGTGTCGAGCAGCTTGCGCCACTCGGGCGTCTCCATCAGGCGGAGGAGGAGCTTGTTCTTCGGGTGTCCCATCTTCACCTGCAGCATTTTGCGCGAGGCCAGCAGCTTGTCGTCCTCGCTGGCGGCGGGCTTCTCGAGCAGCCCCTTGGCCTCGGAGACGATGCGGTTGCAGAGCCGGGTCTGGTCGCTGACGAGGGCGTCGACCGGGGGCTTGATGCGGGTGAAGGGCTGCTCGCGCTCGATGGGGGCGGGGCCGGAGATGATCAGCGGGGTGCGGGCCTCGTCGACGAGGATCGAGTCGATTTCGTCCACGATGCAGTACCAGTGGTCGCGCTGGACCTGGTCCTCCTTGCGCGTGGCCATGCCGTTGTCGCGGAGGTAGTCGAAGC
>JBAXFC010000579.1:0-2335 GCA_037140135.1 Chloroflexota bacterium | reverse complement strand
GCCTCCAACAGCCCGATCGCGGCGAGGGCGGGATTGCGGGCGACCAGCAGCACCAGCCCGGCCGCGATCCACGGCGCGACCAGCACCGCGGGTACGGTCACGACCATCGCCTCCCCTGCCGCCATCGTGAGCAGGTGTCCGAAGCCGGCTCCGCGGGCCCGCAGGAGCGCGGTCTCCGTCCGCCGCCGTTCGAGCAGCAGGGAGGCCACCAGCAGCACGGCGTATCCGCCCAGGACCGCGAACTGGACCAGGAGCAGCAGGATCCCAGAGGTCGCCACGAGGACCGACCGGTCCACGGCGGCCACGATCGCAGGCAGCTTGGTGGTGAGCGTCGCCTGGTTGCTCTCGGGCAGCGCCGCGTTGATCCGGGCGCCCAGGCCGTCCACGGACGTGGCGACCGCGTCAAGGTTGTCGGGCCGGAAGCCCGTGATCGCCGGGACCGCCCGCCACGCCGCGTCGAGCGTTCCGTGCACCGGCCCCCCGGTCAGGTCCGCGGCGTCCGCCATGAGGGGGCCCACGCTCGTGAACGAGCCGGTCGTGCTCGACCCCTCCAGCAGCAGTGGGTCGCCCAGCCAGTACGCGTCGCCCGGGTCCGCGCGCCAGGTGCCGGTGACGATCACCGTGACCGGCTGGTGGTCGAGCCTGCCCACAAGGGACAGCGTGCTTCCGGCGCCGATCCCGAGGATCCGGGCGGCTGTCTCGGAGACCGTCACCTCCACCGGGTTCCGCCCGGGCACCGGCCAGCTGCCGGTCGCGAGGACAGCGTGACGATCGAGGCCCTCGTAGGAGGCGAGGGACAGGAGCCGGGTGACCGATCCCGGATCGGTGGCGGCGTCCGCGAGCGGCGCCGACACGAGCGCGCGGGTGAGCTCGCCGCCAGTGATCGAGAGCGTCGCCACCAGCTCCGGCGTGATCGCGGCGTCGGCGACCTGCAGGCGCTCGGCCAGGATCTGGGTGCGCACCACGAGGGAGCGGGCTGCGGGCGGGGCGGCCGCGAGCTCACGGTGCAGGCCCGCGAGCGTGACGGACTCCGTGTACAGCGACCCCGCCGACAGCAGCCCGAGGGCGCATGCGAGCAGCGCCCAGCACGCGAGCACGACCGGCCAGTCGGCGCGCGTGCGCTTGCGGACGCTCGGCCAGAGGCCGGTCGGGAGCGGCAGGACGGGACTCCTCGCAGTTGGGTGGGTACGTGCCTCACCCGACAATAACGCCGCTCCGGGGGAAAGGTTCGGCCCGGCTACACTCCGCCGCACCAGGAGGAGTACCCGTGACCGTCGCCGCCGTCATCCTTGCCGCCACCCCGGACTCGGCGCTGGCCGATGCGGGCGGCACGCCCGCGATCCGCCGGCTCGCCGACATCGCGTGGGCAGGGGGCGCGACCCCGGTGGTGGTCTGCACCTTCGACCCCGACGGCGCCGTCGGGGCGACCCTCGCCAACGCCGAGGTCACGCTCGTGTCGCCCGTGGCAGCCGACCGCGGGCCGGTCGGCCAGATCGTCAACGGGATCGAGGCTGCGCACCGCCTGGTGGCCGCGACCGACGCCTCGCTCGTCTGGCCCGCGCGGATGGCCTGGGTGGACGCGGAGACCGTCACGCAGCTGATCTCCGCCCACGGCGAGGACCGGGACACCGTCCTGCGGCCCGCGTATCGCGGCCAGCCCGGGTGGCCGGTGCTGGTTCCCGCGGGCTGCCTGGAGACCCTGCGCGGCCTCGCACCGGACCGGATGCCCGCCGACCTGGTCACCGACCTCGCCGCCGCCGGCTGCCCGCCCCGCCTGGTCGAGACCGGCGATCCGGGCGTCATCCACGACCTGGCCACCCCCCGCGCGGATCTGCCGGCCTACGACGGGCCCCCGGAGCCGGACGAGGCGCACGAGTGGGGCGCGGTCGCCGCCGATGACGACGACGCGGCTCCCGTCCCCCACCCCGTCACCCTTCTGCCTGTTGACGAGGCATGAGGCGGCCCCGCCTGCGCACGGTCCTCGTCGCGCTCCTGGTCGTCGTCGCCGCCCTGGGGGCAGGCTTCGCCTGGTACGTGCAGCCCCAGGCGCTCCTGCCCGAAGCAGCGGCGTCGCTCGCGTCCACGCCCGACGTCGCCTTCACGAACCGTGACGGGCTCCTCGAGTGGGCGCCAGCGAGCGGTGACTACGCGGTGGGCCTCATCGTCTATCCGGGCGCCAAGGTCCCGCCGGCCGCCTACGGGCCGCTCGTGCAGGAGATCGCCGCCGCCGGCTACCTCGTGGTGATCACCCCGATGCCGTTCAACTTCGCGGTCTTCGACATCGGCGCCGCGGACAAGGTGATGCCCCTGGAGTCGATTCCCGCGGAGATCGTTC
>JBAXFC010000578.1:0-2347 GCA_037140135.1 Chloroflexota bacterium | reverse complement strand
CCACGTGGGGCGCCGGTCAGGCGACGGGGGCCGCCACCTCGACCACGCCGTCCACGACCCGGACCGGGTAGTAGCGGAAGCGGCGGACCCGGGTCAGCCGCCGGGCATCCGCCTTGCGACCGGTGGCATCCGGCTTGGGCTCCCTGCCGGCAGGCGTCCAGACCGGGTGGTAGACCCCGTCGGGGTCGAGGCCGCCGGTGTTGGGCAGCTGGTCCGGCTCGCCAGTGGCGAGGTCGAACCGGCCTTCGTGGAGCGGGCACGCCACCACGCAGCCGTCGAGGCCGCCGATCGAGAGTGGAGCCGCCATGTGCGGGCAGCGGTCGTCCACGGCGGCGATGCCGGCCGGTGTGTGGGCAAGGAGCACATCGAGATCGCCGAAGGAAACGCGCAACAGCGCTCCCGGCGGCAGGTCCGCGAGTGCGGTGGCGGCCCGGAAGGGGGCATCGGCGGCGCCGGGCGCGAGGAGCTCCGGGCGGAAGGGCAGCAGCGTGGTCACGGGTCGATGCTACAGCGAGGGTCGCCGGGCATGGCGCAGCCGGCGCCGGACATGGAACGGCCCGGCCACCCGAAGGGCGGCCGGGCCGTGTGCGGAGCGATGGGGCGAGGCGTCAGTGCATCGGCACGACGACGGGCGGATCCTCCTCCAGGACGCCTTCCTCGAGCAGGTCGGCGCCAACGGCGGCCTCCGCCCCGGCGACGCCCGGCTGCCGGGGGCCCATGGTCTTGCGGAGCGGCAGCTCCTGCATGAACAGCGTGACGATCAGGGCGCCGGCGGTCGTGAACACCCCGATCAGGAACACGTTGGCGACAGCCAGGCTGAACGCCTGGTGGAAGCCGAACACGATGTCGTTGATGAGCGGCGCGACCATCGACTTGATCGGCTCGGGGATGCTGCCGAGGATGAACTGGCCGAGGTCCACGCCAACCCTGATGAAGTCGGTGGACCTGCCGTCGCCGGTGGCGAGCGCCTTGAGGGCTTCAGGCGGCACGCCATTGGCGATGAGCTTGGGACCCAGCGGCGCAAGCTGGGCGGGGATCTCGGTCGTGAGCCGGTTCGCGAAGATCGTGCCCAGCAGGGCGAGGCCCACCGAGCCGCCGATCTGGCGGAAGAACGTCAGGTTTGACGTGGCCACGCCAAGCGAGCTCATCGGGACCGCGTTCTGGACGACGATCGTGAACACCGCGAACGTTGGCCCGATGCCGACGCCGGTGACGAACATCCACGCCGACAGGATGGGCAGGGGGGTGTCCGCCTGGATGTGCGACATCAGGAACAGGCCCACGACCATGATGGCGAGGCCGGCCATGATGAGGACCTTGTACCGGCCTGTCCTGCTCACGAGGATGCCCGAGCCGACCGACGAGATGATCATGCCCGCGAGCAAGGCGAGCATGTAGAGCCCCGAGTTGGTGGGCGTTGCGCCCTGGACGAACTGGAACCACTGGGGCAGGAAGATCGCAGCCCCGAAGAAGCCGAAGCTCACGAGGAACGTCGCGATGATCGAGGTGGAGTAGGTCCGGGTCTTCCACAGCGAGAGCGGGACGATCGGCTCCTTGGCCTTGCTCTCGACGAAGACGAAGACGAGGCCCACGAGCAGGCCGATGGCGATGAGGCCGCCGACCTCGAACGAGCCCCAGTCGGCCGTCTGCTTGTTCGTGAGGCCGATGAGCAGCGAGCTCACGGCCACGATGAACACACCACCACCGAGGAAGTCGAGGTTGCGCGACGCGTTGGGTCGCTTGACCGTCGGCAGCAGCCGGGCGATGACGATGAGGGCGACGATGCCGATCGGGACGTTGACGTAGAAGATCCAGTGCCAGGAGACGTGCTCGGTCAGGAAGCCGCCGAGGAGCGGTCCGATGATCGAGGAGAGGCCGAAGACGGCCCCGAAGAGGCCCTGGTACTTGCCGCGCTCGGCCGGGGTGAACAGGTCGCCGATGACGGCGAGGCTGACCGGGAACAGGGCGCCTGCGCCGATGCCCTGGATGCCCCGGAAGATGATGAGCTGCTCCATCGACTGGCTCAGGCCCGAGAGGGCGGAGCCGATGAGGAAGACCGAGATGCCGAAGATCAGGATCGGCTTGCGCCCGTACAGATCGGACAGCTTGCCGTAGAAGGGGACCGTGATCGTGCTCGTGAGCAGGTAGATCGTGATGGTCCAGGTGTAGAGGGACTGGCCGCCCAGGTCGGTGATGATCGTGGGCAGCGCGACGCCGACGATCGTCTGGTCAAGGGCGCCGAGGAAGAGCCCCAGCAGGATCGCGAAGAGGATCTCCATCTTCGCGCGGTGCGAGAGATCCAGCGCGCCGAGACCATGTGTCGGGGCGGCGTGGTGTTCCGTGGGCG
>JBAXFC010000577.1:0-2351 GCA_037140135.1 Chloroflexota bacterium | reverse complement strand
TCCCCTGCTCGCTGGCGCGCCTCGGCTCCATGACCGATGGCAAGACCCTCGCCGACCACGGCGAGGCGCTCGCCCGCGGCACCGCAACCTACGCCTTCTCCGAGGTGCCCAAGCCCGGCGACGCGCTCTACGTCGGCCTGTCCGGGGCAGTGCCGTCCAACGCGGTGCGCCTGCGCTTCAAGGCCAGCATCGAGGGCGTGGGCGTGGACCCGACGAACCCGCCGCTGACCTGGGAGGCCTGGACGGGCGACGACTGGGAGCCGTGCGAGCTCGACTCCGACTCCACCGGCGGTCTCAACCGCGACGGCGACGTCGTGCTCCACGTGCCGCGCGGCCATACCGCGTCCCTGATCGCCAAGCAGCGCGCCGGCTGGCTGCGCGGCCGCGTGACGGAGCCGGTCGATGGCCAGCCCGTGTACAGCGCGTCGCCCAAGGTGAGCGGCCTCGTCGCGATCACGATCGGTGGTACCGCCGACGTGGTCAACGCGGAACTCGTCCTCAACGAGGACCTCGGCGTCGCGGGGGGGATCCCCGGCCAGTGCTTCACGCTCCGGCGCGGGCCCGTGGTCCCGGGCGATGCCGCCCCGATCCTCGAGGTCGCGGACGACGATGGCTGGGTCGAGTGGAAGCACGTGCCGGACTTCGCGAACTCCGGCGCGGACGACCGGCACTTCACGCTGGACACGTCATCGGGCGAGGTCCGGCTGGGACCCGCCGTCCGCCTCGCCGACGGCGTCTTCCGCCGATACGGTGGCCTCCCGCCCAAGGGCGCCCACATCCGGCTTCGCGAGTACCGCGTGGGCGGTGGACGCAAGGGCAACGTGGCGCCGCGCGCCATCAGCGTGCTCAAGTCGTCGATCCCGTTCGTCTCGCGGGTGGAGAATCGGCGGCCGGCCCGCGGTGGCGTGGACGGCGAGGACATCGAGAACGCAAAGGTCCGAGGGCCCATCCGCCTGCGGGCACGCGGGCGTGCCGTCACCACCGAGGACTACGAGCAGCTCGCCCGCGAGGCGGCGCCCGAGATCGCCCGGGTCCGGGCCGTGGCCGCCGGCGACGGCGCCGACGCGGGGTCCGTGCGCGTGCTCGTCGTCCCGTCGGCGGTCGCCGAACGCGGCCGGCTGCGGTTCGAGCAGCTGGTCCCCGGGGCGGACACGCTCCAGAAGATCACCGACCGGCTGGAGGAGAGCCGGGTCATCGGGACGCGCGCGCTCATCGAGCCGCCCGTCTACCGCGGTATCACCATCGTCGCCAAGCTGCGTGCCCGGCCTCGGACCAACCCCGCCCGGCTGCAGGAGGAGGCGCTCGAGGCGCTCTACGAGTACTTCCACCCCATCACCTGCGGACCCGACGGGACCGGCTGGCCGTTCGGCCGCCCGATCAACGTGGGCGAAGTGTTCTCGGTGCTCCAGGGCCTCCGCGGCACGGAGATCGTGGAGGACGCCCGGCTGTTCGGCGCTGACCCTGTGACCGGACAGCGCGGCCAGCAGACCCCGCGCCTGGAGCTGGAGCCGCACGCCCTGGTGTTCAGCTATGAACACCAGGTCCTGGTCGAGGGCTCGTGATGCGGGCCCTCGTCCCCGGGCTGGCATCGGCGTATCCGCTGGGCCCCACCCTGCCCGCCATCTACCAGGACGACGACTTCGCCCAGCGCTTCCTCGACGCCCTCGACACCGTCGTCGCGCCGATCTTCTCCACCCTGGACAACTTCGACGCGTACCTGGACCCCTGGCTGGCACCGGACGACTTCCTCGGCTGGCTTGCCGGCTGGGTGGGTATCGCGCTCGATGAGCGGTGGGACGACCACCGGCGGCGGGCCATCGTCGCCCGGGCCGTGGAGCTGTACCGGATGCGCGGCACGGCCGTCGGCCTCGCCGGCCAGGTCGAGATCCAGACCGGCGGCAGCGTCGAGATCGCCGAGAACGGCGCGACCGCGTGGTCCGTCGATCCCGGCGGCGCCCTGCCCGGTTCGCCGGAACCCCTGGTCGTCGTGCGCGTGACCGTGCCCGATCCCAAGGCCGTTGACACCGCGCGGCTCGACGCCCTCGTCGCGGCCGCCAAGCCGGCCCACGTCCTCCATCGCATCGAGCTCGTCAAGGGGAGCCCGACCGCGTGATCCCGGCCCTTGTCCCAGCCCTGCTCCCGGCCCTGGTCCCGGCCATGCTCCCGCCGCGCCGAGTGGCCCTCGGCTCCGGGCCTGCGCGACCCGGCCTGATGCGGAACCGCGGGTGCGACTATCCTTCGCGCGTCGGAGAAGCAAGCGTGGGAGTCGCCAGGTGATCGTCTGCGGGAACTGCGGGCACCAGAACGACCCGGCCGATGCCTTCTGCGGCAACTGCGGCCAGTTCCTCGAG
>JBAXFC010000576.1:0-2355 GCA_037140135.1 Chloroflexota bacterium | reverse complement strand
GCGGGCTCGCTAGCCCAGGACCAGCCAGTTGACGTAGGTCGCGCTGCTGACGGAGGCGTTGAGGTAGATGTTGATCTTGCCCGGGCCGCAGACAACGGCCCGCACGTAGCGGCTCGCGCGGTTCGTGGCAAGCGTGGCGATGGCGTAGTTGCCCGACGTCACGCCGGCCACGGTGACCACCACCGACGCCTTGCCGGCCAGCACCTTGGCTCGTCCACTTCGCTCCGGGAGCTTGATCCTTCCGTGGGCCTCCAGCCCGACCTGGGTCGTCGGGTGCTCGACGGAGATGATCACTGCCGTGTCCGGCTTGACGTTCTGCGCAACATCGGCTCCCAGCCGGACCAGCATCGGGGTGCCGGTGTCCGAGAAGGCGTAGATGCCCCATCGGTAGCCGATGGCCATCATCCCGGTTCCCGCCGCCGAGAAGCCCCGGACGCCGATCCCGATGTCCGTGGTGACGCCGTCGATCGCGCCCGTGCCCGCGGATGTCGAGGTCGTGGTGACGATCGTCGACGCAGACGCCGTGTTCGCGTTGCCGAGGATCAGGGCCGTGCCCTGGGCACCGCCACTGGCCTGCGCGGCACCCGGTCGGGCGAGTCCGGCTGTTGCCATCCCGGCCGCGCCGGCCGCTGCGGCCGCCAGCACACTCCTGCGCGAGCGCCCCGGCTCAGCGTCAGCAGACTTGGTCATCACGATCCCTCCACTGGCGTTGCGCCCGCCGTCACGCGGCGGCGGATCGACACGCCACTGGCGAAGGATCACGGCAGCAGGCGAGCTCCGGCAATCGCCCGAACGGGGTGGATGCCTGTACCGCGGTCAGGCTTCGGGGACGTAGAGCCGCTCGCCGGTTGCGGGGTCCAGCCAGACGCACATCGGCACGCGCGTGGTCGGGTCGAGGAACCGCTCCCCGGTGGGCTGGAAGCGGGGGTCGGGGTGCGCCGTCTCGCCGCCGCCACGTCCGTGGGTGTGCCCGGACCGCTCGGCGGCGAGGGACCGGTAGCGGGTTCGCTCCAGCAGCACGCCAGCCACGATGACGACGCCGGGCACGAAGACGAACGCGGCGCTGAACAGGTCGGCGCCCGGCCCCCCGACACCCACCATGAGGATCGAGATGAGGACCAGGACGACACCGAAGCCGCCGACGAGCCCCCGGACCACGGTCACGCCCATCGGGCTAGTCGAGCGTCGGTGGGACCGCGGTGGCGTCGGGGACGATGACGACGGCGGTGCCGTAGGCCACGATCTCGGACATCGTCTGGGCCAGCTCGGAGCTGTCGAAGCGCATCGAGATCACGGCGTTGGCCCCGACCAGCGTGGCGTTCTGCACCATCCGGTCGATCGCCTGGCGGCGGGTGTCCTCGAGCAGGCTCGTGTACTCGTGGATCTCGCCGCCCACGACGGAGCGCAGGCTGGCCACGAGATTGCCCGCGATGCCCCGGCTCCGGACGACGAGGCCGAAGACCTGGCCCCGGGTCTCGGTGACGCGATGGCCGGCGATGAACGGTGCGGTCGAGATGATCATCGGACCCCTCCATGCCAGTGGCGTTCCGCGCCCCCGTGGCCCGGCTCGCCGGTCTGATCAGCTTGCGTTGCATGATCGGCCTGGTGCCGCTCGCGGTCCCGTGCGCACGTGTCGCAGGGGCACATCTCGCGCAGCAGCATGAACGTGTGGAAGCCGGACGCGTGGCCGTCGCCCCAGGTGCATTGGACGGCGTACGAGCCCACCATCGCCACGTCGGTCAGGCGCACCTGGTCGGCGGTCAGGGTGGGGTTGGAGTCCAGCCAGCCCGGCAGCCCGGCCTCGCCGCGGCAGTAGGCGCACGGGCAGAGCCAGCGCAGCGTCACCGCGTCGTAGACGGTCTCGTGGCCGTCCGCCCAGGCAAGGCGCATGGTGCCGGCCGCGCGCGCGACATCGATGTTGACAGGGGAGATCCGCAGGTCTTGCACGGTCCGATCCTACCCCCGCCGGCCGGTGTGGCCTCCGCCATCGCCCTCGTCGTCACGGTCGTCACCGGCCTCGCCCGGCCCCCCGGTCAGGCGGGCGAGCAACGCGAAGCCCGCCTCTGAGCCGGACCAGCGCGCACGGAGGCCGTCAAGCCCCAGGCGACGGCGCAGGTACCGCATCGCGACCACGGCGACCACGACATCGTCGAGCGGCCCGAGCCCCGGGATGAACTCCGGGATCAGGTCGATGGGCGAGACGATCCAGGCGGCCAGACCGATGACCACGAGGCGTGCGTCGAGCGGGACGGAGCCATCGGTGGCAAGACGGCGCAGCAGCCGGACGATGTCCGGGACAACGCCCAGGATCTCCCGCACGGGGGCGCCGCGGGGCCGCAGGAACCAGAGCAGGAC
>JBAXFC010000575.1:0-2363 GCA_037140135.1 Chloroflexota bacterium | reverse complement strand
GCCCCCGACCCCGGCCCCGATCGTGCCGGTCCGGATGACGCTCTCGAAGGTGCCCACGAGGCAGGACGTGGAGTTCTGGTCGGACGAGAGCCCGCAGACGTCGCTGGTGCCGCTGATGTAGGAGCCGTGGATCGCGGTGTTGATGCCGTGGGCGGCGAAGAACTGCTGGCAGACGGACCGGGAGGAGGAGCACAGGCGCAGGTGGGCGAAGCTCGGGATGCGGTACCACTGGGTTGCTCCCGTCCCGCCGAGATCGCCGGACGGACAGCCGTAGAGGGGGGCGGTGCCCACCTGGGTGTTGTCGGGCGTCTCGCCGTGCTTGGGGCTGCAGGTGATGTCGAACTCCGGCACCAGCACCAGCTGGCCGTCGTAGGTCCGGATCGCATCCTCGAGCGCCGCAGTGTTCATGTTGCCGGTGGCGGAGATCCACTGCCACGACGGGAGCGCCACGGCAGGGTTGCTGGGCGTGTAGATGCTGTCGATCAGCTCGGACGTGCCACCGGCCGTTGGGGTCCAGTCGATATAGCCGACGTTGCCCGGACCGTTCTTGCAGAGCGGGATCACGTAGACGGTCTGCCCGTCGGCGGACCATTCCGTGGGCAGGCTGTCCTGGGGGGTCGTGGCGTTGCCGCTGCCGTCGCAGCGGGTGCGCGAGACGGGAACGGCGATCGGCAGCATGCCGCAGGCCTCGCCCTGGGTCGCTGCGCACGACTCCTGCAGCAGGCCCGCCGCCGCGGTGGACTGGGTGGTGATCGGGATGGAGTGGATGCCCACGATCCCCGAGAAGTAGGTGCTGACGTTGCGCTGGCTGACGACCAGGACACCTGCGACCGGGCCGACCTTGAAGTTGGGACAGTCGGGGGTGTCGGAGGTCGCGGCCGGCATTCCTTCGCCGACCTCCTTGGCGAGCGCGAAGTTGTAGACGCCGGATCCGGTCAGGGCGGCCCGTCCCTCCGACGTGAGCGGGATGCCGCAGATGTCCGTGTAGTAGGCGCCGGTGATCGTGACGTTGTTGGCTGTGGCGCTGGCTTCGACTGCCGCCTGGACGTTGGCATCCCAGCCGCCGGCGGGCTCGACGGCGTTGGCGAGCTTGCGGGCGAGGACGACCGCGCCGGCCTCGGCGGCGGCGTCGGAGCCGTTCTGCGTGCCCCGCTGGTTGGCCCAGGCGTTGCCGCCGTCGATGATGGCGCCGGTCATGGCGATGAGCGCGATCATGGCCAGGACCATGAGGGGCAGTGCCTGGCCTTCGGCACGGGCTGCAGATCGCCGGCAGGGCTGCATCACGACGTCCTTCGGGTTCAGGGGAAGACCCGCTCGATCGGCATGGCCGACGTGGCGGTGAGGTGGATGGTGCCGAGCAGTTGGGCGACCACCGGGGTGATGGCCTGCCAGTCCGCGGCCAGGGACACGGTGGCGATGCAGCCGGGATGCAGGTTCGACGGGGCGGTGCACACCAGCTGGGGCACGTCGGTCGGCACGCTGAACGTGACGGACACGTTTGACGGGTTCACGTTGAGATACGACGCCGATGCGGCGGCGCAGGCCTTCGCGGACCAGTGCGGCTGCGTCACGTCCTCGATCGGCATGTCCTCGTTGCACGTGGACGGCTGCGGGTTGGGCATCAGCTGGTTGACGGCGGCGACGCGAGCCCCATGCCGGGCCGCGTTCGCGAGGGCGTTGTAGGCGATCACGGCGCGCCCGCCGTCCACCGCCACGATGAGCAGCAGCATGATCAGCGGCACCACCAGCGCGAACTCGACCAGGCCCTGCCCCAGGTCGGAGTGGATCGCGCGCCGGATCGACGCGCGCATCACGGGCCCCACGTGACGGTCATCACCGTCGCGCTGCAGGACAGCCAGGTGCCCCCGGTCTTGTCCTGGGTCTTGATGCTGCCCTTGCTGTTGGGCAGGACCGCGGAGTTGAAGACCAGCGGCTGGCTGAAGCCGGCGCCGTCCTCCGAGACGGTGTGGCCGTAGTTGTGACCCTTCGTCCGCCACAGGTCGTCCGCCCACGAGATGTCGGTCGGCCCGAGCGCATTGCCGATCAGGAACGGGACCCTGCAGGTGGGCTCGTCCGCGGATGACGTGGGCGTGGGCGTGGGCGTCGGGTTGTCGTCGTCGCTGTGGTGCGTCGGTGCCGGTGTGAGGGCGGCGACCCCGAAGATCGTGCCGTTGCGGACCGGGAAGGCCGCACCTGCCGAGACCGTCACCGGGGAGCCGAGCACCGCCGAGACGACCGGCGTGATCAGGTTGAAGCGACACGAGATGGACACGCTGACAGGGGAGCCGATCCCGTTGACGCCATTGACCCCGTCCTTCCAGAACGGGGTCAATGGCGTCAACGGGATCGGCAGCGAGTCCGGC
>JBAXFC010000574.1:0-2392 GCA_037140135.1 Chloroflexota bacterium | reverse complement strand
CCTCCCGCGCCGCCGTCCGCAACTCGAGCAGCGTGTCCACCAGGACGTCCACGGCCTCCCGCGGGACGGCCGCTCCGTCAACGGCTCCTGAAGCCGCGAGGTCGCCGAGGCGCACGATCAGCGCCCGGAACGTGGAGGCGGCGTTGTCGAGGTCCGGGCTGTCCTCGCCCGCCCGCACGCGGGCATCGATCGCCTCGTCGAGGTCCAGGAGCGCCGCAACCGCATCGCGCAGCTCGCCCGCGTTGAGGGCGGCGATGAACGCCCCTTCGAGATCCTGCATCTCCTGGCGCATCGGGGCGGCGGGCCGCTCGGAGCGCGGCCGCCCTGCGGGACCGGCGGCCGAACCGAGGGCCGCGTCGCGCACCGCGGTCTCCGACCGACCGGCAGCGAGGCCACGCGCCGCCTCGCCGATCGCCTCGATCGGGATCTCCGCTCCGGCGGCGAACCTGGTGCTGCGCCCGGCCACCCGGACGGTGACGCCGCCGAGACCCGTGACCGTGGCCACTCCGCGCCCGATGTCGAGCAGCAGGGCCGTGTGGCTGTCCACGCCCAGCACGAAGACGTCGTCGGGGAGCTGCGCCTCGAGGATCCGCAGCCGTCGCTCGCCCATGTAGCAGAAGCGGGTGTCGTGGCTGCCGCCCTCGGCATTGTCGTAGTGGGGGACGACGGCGGCGCGCAGCCCCGTCGCCCGCCCGAGCAGGTCGAGCCCGTCGAGCCAGCGCGGGTCCTCGCCCACCTTGTAGATCTCGTAGACGGGGATCGTGACGGCCCCCAGCGTCAGGGCCGCCGCGCTCGCCATCACCAGCACGCCGCCGGTGGCCAGGTGGCCGGCCAGGGCATCCGGGATCGGGCCGCCGGCCCACTGGCGCAACGCGTAGCTGGGGCTGCCGGGGCCGGCCATCACGAAGCCCGCGGCCCCCACGCGCGCGACGGCCGTGGCCGCCGTCACGGCATCGACATCCCGGGTCCGGTACGTTGCGATCTCGACGGGGTTGCCGACGCTCCCGGCGAAGAACTCCTGTGTCCGCGCCGACAGCTCGTCGGCGTTCTCCTGGAAGCCGTAGGGCGTGTCGATCACCACGGCCGGGACCGGGCCCGCCGCGCCGTCGCCGAGGCGCTCGAACAGCGCCCGGTGGACCTTGCCCATCGCGGGCGCCGTCTCGCCGGAACCCATGATTGCCAGGATCCGGGCGTCGGTCATACGAAGAACCCGTCCACGACCATCTCGATCAGCACATCTGCAACTTCGTCCGGGCGCTGCGCATGGATGTCGTGGTCGCCCGTGAACGTCCGCACCCGGGCGCTGGGGATGGCAGCCGCTGCTGCCTCGACGGCCTGCTCGCGTTCGGCGGCCCGGCCGGGACCCGGACCGACGGCCGGGATCAGCAGCACCGGCACGGCGATCGAGGCGTAGAGCGCGGTTGGCCGGTGCTCCCACATGCCGCGCAGGACGGCGATGTGGCGGTCGTACGTCAGCCACGGGGCGATCGTCCCGTCGGGACGCCAATCGAAGTTGGCCATCGTCCCGGCGATCCCGATCTCCGGCCAGTCCGGGTGGGCGCGCCTGATGTAGCCCTCGAGCTCCGCGCCCTGCCGGCCGGCGAGGCGGGGCGGGGCGAGGGCGGCGAGGCAGGCCTCCCAGCTCGGGAAGCCGGTCCCTGGCTCGAACCAGCCGCCGTCCACCCCGGCGACGCCGCGGACCAGGTCCGGGTGGCGGTTCGCGAGCTCGAGCGCCACGTTGCCACCCCAGGACTGGCCGGCCACCACCGGCCGGTCGAGGCCCAGTGCCCCGATCAGGACGGCCAGGTCGTCGGCAACGGTGGGGACGTCGTAGGGGCCATCAGGCTTGGACGAGCGCCCGTGACCGCGGAGGTCCACCGTGATCGCGCTCCAGCCGCGCGCGACGAGGCGGGCCGCAACGCCGTCCCAGAGGCGGGCGTTGGAGGCCAGGCCGTGCACGAGCACGAAGGCCGGCCTGTCCGGGTCGGGGGCAGTCGCCTGCCAGGTGTCGGCCGTGAGCTCGATGCCCGGCGCGACGGTGATCCGTGCTGTCTCCATCTGCTGATTGTGCCCCCGAACGCGCTTGGGTCCGCTCGCCTCTCGCGCCGGCGCTGCGCCGGGGACACGCTGCCCCCTGTGCGACGACGGTCAGGTGGGGGCCCGCGACCCGGTTCGCGCAGGGATCGGAGGATCCGGGGATGGTGGTCGAGACGATGGTCCCGCGGACGCGACGGACGATCCTCGTGGGGGCGTTCGGGGGAGTGGCCGCCTGGGCGGCCTCCGCTGCTGGGCGGCCGCAGCCGGCCCTGGGCCATGACCCTGATGACGTGCTGCTCGGCGGCACCAGCACGGCCACCTCGACGACGCGGATCGAGAACACCGAGAACTCGAC
>JBAXFC010000573.1:0-2408 GCA_037140135.1 Chloroflexota bacterium | reverse complement strand
CGACGCGTCGCGTCCGCTGCGCGCCTCGACCCTGGGGGAGCGGGCGGGTGCGTTGGGGGCCACGCTCCTCCCGCGGCGGTCGATCGGGTGGCGCGACGGGTTGGCGACGCAGGCGGCGCGGGATGACGACGCGACGGAGTGAGTCCCGGCAGGGTGCCGAATGAGCTGGTCGCCGGAGGGCCCGGTCCTGAGCCTGCCGAGCGTGTGTCCCGGCTTGCGGCCCACCGCTTTCGTCCCGCCCGCCGTACACTCGCCGGGCCGTGCTCGGGCGGGAGTAGCTCAGTTGGCAGAGTGGCAGCCTTCCAAGCCTGGGCGGACCCGATCCTGGCGACCTTCACGCACCGCTCACGTTGCTTGAGACCCCTTCAGTGCGCTGGCGTGGCACCGCGTAGGTGCACCGCGGAGGTGCACGCCAGCCGAGCCCTGGCCCCGCCGCATGGGCTGTCGGGGGCAGAGGCTTCTGACGTGGCGTCATCCCCTCGTCGTCGGGCGCGCTACGATGCGGGCACGCTGTGGAGTTGGGACATGACGACTGTGCAACTGGTCAGGAGCAGGCGAGTCGAGCTCCTCCGCATCGCTGCCCGCCACGGCGCACGGGACGTCAGAGTGTTCGGGTCGGTCGCCCGCGGCGACTCCGACGACGCGAGCGACATCGACTTCCTCGTGGAGATGGAGCCCGGCCGCTCCCTCCTCGACCTGGGCGGCCTCCAGGCCGACCTCGAGTCGCTGCTCGGCCTGCACGTGGACGTTGTGACGGTGGGCGGGCTCAAGGCGCGGATCCGCAGTGATGTCCTGGCCGAGGCTGTCCCCCTGTGAGGGACCCGGCCGAGCGGCTGAGGGACATGCTCGACGCGATCGCGGCTATCGACCGCTATCGGGACCGCGGCCGGACGTCCTTCGACGCCGACGAGTTGCTGCAGGTCTGATTCCTCCGCCACCTGCAGATCCTCGGCGAAGCGGCGGCGGGCCTCCCGCAGGACGTGCGCGACCTCGCCCGGGACATCCCTTGGCCGGCCATCGTCGGCATGCGGAACGTGCTGGTCCACGGGTACTTCGACATCGACGCGGACATCGTGTGGGAAGCCGCGCGTCGGGACGTTCCTGCCCTGGAGCCCGCGTTGCGGCAGCTGTTGCAGGAGCTGCAAGACAGCGAGCGATAGCTCGTGGGCGGACGTCCCGCCCCCGCCTGCCGTACACTCGCCGGGCCGTGCTCGGGCGGGAGTAGCTCAGTTGGCAGAGCGGCAGCCTTCCAAGCTGCATGTCGCGAGTTCGAACCTCGTCTCCCGCTCCATACCCCTCGTGCCGCCCGTGTCCCGCGCCAACGCACCCCCCACCACCAAGCCGGTGGACGTGCAGGTCGTCGCGGCCGGGCTGTCGGCGGCGCGGCACATCATGCGGGCGCAGGGACACGGGGCGACCCCACGACGGGTGTGTCGTGGCCCTGATAGGGCTGGCTGACGGGCTCGCGCCGCGCAGCCTGTCGCAGCGCGTCCCGGACTGACCGGGGCGTCTCGGCCGGCTCAGCGCGAGCGGTGGCGCCAGTCGGGCGGCTCGTCGCGCGGCCCACGGAAGATGCGGAGCATCCAGACCAGCCCGACGACCATCGCGAGGAACCCCGCCAGGACGAACGGGTTCTCTGCCATCCGCCTGCCGCCACCCATGGTTGTGGGCTCCATGACCAGCGTCACCCCGGCGAACAGGACAGCAGCGATGCCGACGGCGAGCATGATCCGCGTCGGCCAGTAGGCGGGCGTTCGGTGCTTCATGTCCCGATCCTGGCCGGGGCCCGCAAGGGCCCCTCGGTCGCCCGGAGGGCGGTCGCGTCGCGTATGGGTCCACGAAACCGCCCCCAGGTGATCGTCGGCGCCGCAACGTTTCCGCAATCGTTGACGCTGCAACGACCAGCCCGTACGATCCGCATGTGGCAGTGATCGCCCGCAAGGGCTGTATGGGACCGTGTTGCTCCTGTCGTCGGCGAGCGTCGGCGAGGGTCGAGCGCGCGGCTGCCTGCTAGGGACCGCCACCCCAGGACTCGATCCTCTCCGGGCCTCGCCTGCCGCGTCCCGCGCGCACCCTGCGCCACCGTCCCGCCCGACCGACCCGGAGACCCCTCCCATGACCCAGTCCTTCCTCACGCCTGCGCCCGCCCGTTCCATCGACCCTCGAGGCATGCGCTTCGGCGCCGGCGTGTCGGCCGTGATCCTCGCGATCGCGTTCCTGCTCAACCAGCCGGTGATCGTGGCCCTCGTGGGCCTCAACCTGGTCATCTCGGCCGCCCGCGGCACCCGGTTCTTCCTGCCGGGGCGCGCCTGGCCGCTCGTGCGCAGGACGCTGAAGCTCGGCCCCACGGAGCTCGAGCACGAGTACCCGCCGCGCTTCGCCCAGGCGCTGGGCGGCATCTTCATTGC
>JBAXFC010000572.1:0-2410 GCA_037140135.1 Chloroflexota bacterium | reverse complement strand
CACCAGGATCCGGCGGGTGATCGTGCGCACCACCACGTCGTCGTCAACCACCAGGATCACGGCCGCCGGGGTGGCGTGCTCGGGCGTGATCGCGACGATGGGAGGGGCGGGGCTGGCCGCGGTGCGTGGGAGCCGGACCGTGAAGGTCGTCCCGTCGGGGCCGCTGGCGACGTCGATCCGGCCGCCGGACTGGCGGATGATCCCATGGGCGGCTGCCAGTCCCATGCCCCTGCCGGCGGCCGCGTCGCCGAAGTAGAAGGGCTCGAAGAGGTGCGGCTGGTCGGCAGGATCGATGGGGCGCCCCGTGTCCGCGACCACGAGGACCACCTCGTTCGCAGGTCCCGCGGCATTCCCCGGGTCTGGCGCAGGCCCGCGGCCGGCCGGGTCCTGCGGCTCCCGGCTGACCGGCGTGACCCGGGTGGAGATCTGCACCCTGCCCGGCGAGGCCACCGACTCCCGCGCGGCCAGCACGAGCGGGACCACGGCCTCGCCCAGCTCCCCGCGATCCGCCGAGACGAGGGCCGGGATCAGCGACCGCTGGACGTCAAGGCTGATCCCGGGCCCGAGCATCCGCCGGAGCATCGACTCGCGGTCTGCCACCAGGTCGTCGACGTCCACCACCTCGACGCGGAGGTGCTGGCGCCGCGCGTAGGCCAGCAGCTGGTGGGTGATCTCCGCGGCGCGTCCCGATGAGCCCAGGATCTCCACGGCGGCTTCCCGGGCGGGCGTGCCGGACGGGAGTTCCGCGGTCAGGATCGACGCATAGCCGCGGATCGCGGTGAGCAGGTTGTTGAAGTCGTGGGCGACACCGCCTGCGAGCCGGTCCACCAGCTCCGTCCGGCGGCGCTCCTCGAGCTCCTCCTCGAGACGGTCCCGCTCGCGGCGCTCCGCCGCCCGCTCCGTGGCGTCGGTGCCGATCACGGCGACCCCGATCACCGCGCCATCGGCACCCCGCACGGGCACCCGGGTGACCGCGATCACGAGGTCGCGGCCGTCCACGACACGGTGCACCTCGACCGGGCCGACGACCTCGCCGGCCCGCACGCGCTCGTTGCCCGCTCGGATGGCCTCCCGGTCGCCGGGCGCGGTGACCTCGAAGACGGACCTCCCCACCACGTCCTCGGACCAGCCCCAGAGGCGCGAGGCCGTCGCGTTGACGCCGAGAATGGTGTCGTCAAGACCCTCGGCGATGATCGCGAGGGCGGCGGCATCGATGATCGTCGCCAGCCGGAGCCGCTCGTCGCGGGCCTCCCGCTCCCGGGTGATGTCCTCGGACGCGCTGTCGAACCAGCGGGGCGTCCCGTCGGCCGCCAGCGACGCGCGGCTCGAATACCGGACCCAGACCAGGGATCCGTCGGCGCGCCGGCCGCGGACCTCGCTCGTCACCAGCTCGCCCAGCCGCAGGCGTTCGAGGAGCCGGAGCATCTCCTCGCGATCCATCAGCAGTTCCCCGGCGGGCGTCCCGATGAGGGACGCGGCATCGGGGTACCCGTAGATCCGGGCGAAGGCCGGGTTCGCCTCGAGGATGCGGCCCTCCGCCGAGAACCGGCAGAGCCCGCTCGGCGAGTCGGCGAGCAGGCGCTCGACCCGGTCGGCGGCCGCGGTCCGCTCGCGATCCTGGCGGAAGGCCATCGCGAACATGAGGGCCGCCACGATCGCCGGCCCGACGAAGGCGCTCGCGACATCGGCGATCACGGCTTCGGAAACGGGGGTGACGCGCAGGTACGGCACCAGCGGGGCGGCCGACGCGAACCCGGTGGCCAGCACGGCGATGGCCCCGAACCCGACGAGCTGGCGGCCGCGGAGGTACGGGACGGCGATGAGGAAGGCGATCGGGGCGAGCAGGACGGTTCCGTAGCCGCCATCGAAGACCCAGGCGAGCACCGGGATCGCGACCAGGATCGTGCCCGAGGAGACGAGGATCGCGGCGACGGGCCGGTCCCGATGGGCAAGCCGGTCGGCGACCAGGAACGGCACGACCATGATGGTGAGCACGATCGCGGCGGGGCCGGACATCGACTCCCCGACCAGCGCCGAGAGGACCTGCGTTGCGGCGGCGACGAGGCCCAGGACCGCCAGCAGCCGATGCGTCACTGCCGGCCGCGCGCTGACCATGACAGCCCGGCCCCCCATGCTCGCACCCTGTCCCTTCCTGCCTGCAATCTGCCGGCCCCCGGATTCTGCATCCGCCCCCGCCCGACCGTGCAGTACCCGGGTGTGGGGGTCAGGTGCGAACTGGCACCGTCAGGCGGATGACGGCTCCGGACCCAGGCCGGCCTTCCGCTCGGCCTCCGCCAGGCAGTTGGGACAGAGGCCATGGCTCAGCTGCACGGCCGACGTCGCGGACAGCCAGCGCTCGAGCGGATGCCAGGTTCCGTGCGCGTCCCGTACCGCCTTGCAGCCGGCGCAG
>JBAXFC010000571.1:0-2414 GCA_037140135.1 Chloroflexota bacterium | reverse complement strand
CCAGTTCCGAGACCTCGACGGCAACACGAGCGGTGTGGCCTCCGACGACGTGACCCTCGATTCGACGACCCCGTCGGGCACCCTCCAGATCAACGGCGGCGCGTTGTCCACGACCTCGGTCTCGGTGACGGTCGCCCTCTCGGCTTCGGACGGAACGGCGTCCGGGATGGCCGCCTACCGCCTCTCGTCCGACGGCACCACGTGGTCGGACTGGACCGCGACCAGTGGAACTGCGTCCGTCGCGATCGACCTGCCGGCTGGGACGGGCACCCGGACGGTCCTCGCCGAGCTGAGCGACAACGCGGGCAACGTGTCCGTCCCGGCCAGCGAGGCGATCGACCTTGACCCGGGCGTGTACGCCACCGACTGCGCAGTCTCGGTCAATGCGGGCGCTGGGTTCACCAACTCCCGGGACGTCGTGCTCGACATCTACGCCCCTGCCGGCATCACCGGCATCGAGGTCAGCAACGACGGCGGCTTCGTCGGGTCCGTCTGGGAGCCGTACGCGGCCCACCGGGCCTGGACCCTGGCGGATCCCAACGGCCAGATCGTCACCAAGGTGGTCTACGTGCGCTTCAAGGGCGCGCCCGCCTGCGGGTTCGCGGTGCTCGACGACATCGTGATCGACCAGACGGCGCCCAGCGCCGCAGGGGGCGCCGCCCCGGTCCCGATCCCCGGCCAGCCCGACGCGGTGGGGCAGCCGGATGGCGCCCCGGTGGTGCCTGACGCGGGGCCCGCCCTGCCGGTCATCCTCGCGGCCACGGCGACCATGAACACCGCCGCCACCGACCAGGCGGGCGGCTCCGGCGTCTCGCAGATGCAGCTGTCCACAAGCCCCACGTTCGCGGGAGCCGTCTGGCAGCCGTACCGTGCGCGCACCACCTGGCCGTACGACGCTCACTCGAAGGTCACCGTGTACCGCCGCTACATGGACCAGGCGGGCAACGTCTCGGCGCGCTACGCGCTGGTGCTCGCGCACCCGGCCACGGCCACGGTGCCGACGCTGACGGCTCCCGGGCCCGGCACGGCTGCCCAGTCGCGGCGGCCCACGTTCACCTGGGCAGCCCTTGCCGGGGCCTCGTCCTACCAGCTGCAGGTCTCACGGTCCGCGACCTTCGCCACGCTCGTCGTGAACGCGAAGACCGCCGCGCGCTCGTACCGCCCGGCCGCCAACCTCGCGGCCGGGACCGTCTACTGGCGCGTGCGCAAGACCGGGGGGACCTGGTCCCCGGTGTGGAAGGTCGTCGTCCCGGCGCTCGAGGCACCGGCCGTCACGGCACTGGCGACCGGTACGGTCCTGGGCACGCGCTCGCCACTGCTGGCCTGGGGCGCAGTCGCGGGCGCGTCGGGCTACACCGTCCAGATCGGCCCCAGCGCAGGCTTCCTCGTGGGCACCGAGACCCTCGCGGTCTCCGGCACCTCGTTCCAGATCGGCCCGCTGGCCGCGAACGCCACCTACGTCTGGCGCGTCCGCGCCACGGCGGGCTCGACCTACGGCCCCTGGTCCGCCACGCGGACGCTGCTGACGCCGGCCATCGAGCAGGTGGTGCTCCTCGCGCCTGCCGTCGGCGGCACCCTCGGCGCGGCCGGGATCCTTGATTGGGCCGACGTGACCGGTGCCGACCACTACCAGGTCCAGGTCTGCGCTGCCGCGGCCTGTGCCACCACGGTCATCGACCGGTCGGTCGCGGCCTCCGCCCTCCAGCCGGCAAGCCTGGCTTCGGGCACCTGGTGGTGGCGAGTGCGCGCGATCGGCTCGGGATCGGTCACGGGCGCCTGGAGCGCGACGAGGTCGTTCGTCCGCTAGGCGGGGGAGGAGTGCGGCGCGTGGTGGCCGTCTCGACCACGGGTGACCGCCTGCCCTTCCTGCCATCCGACTCTTCCATACCGTCGCCCGGCATGTGCACCATCGCAACGTCGCTGCGCGCCACGCTCGTGCCCTCGGACCCCCGCCACGGATCGCCCGCATCGGCGTCCTCCTGTCGCCTGTCGAGATCGCACAGAGCCACTGGCGAGACCGGCACGCGTCCCATACCCGCATCTCGGGCGGGAACATGGAGGGTCAACTCATGCGAGCGGGACTGTTGCGCAGGACCATGGCGGCCACGGCCGCATCGGGCCTGCTGCTCGTGACGACGACGGGTGCCTTCACCGTCTCGGCCTCATCGGGGACGCTGGTGATCACCGCGTCCACGACCCTGACCGATGACCACGTCGGCAACATCGTGATCGAGGCCGGCGGGGTCACCCTCGACTGTGCCGGGCACACGGTCTCCGGGCCGGATGCGGGCGGCGA
This sequence comes from Chloroflexota bacterium, assembly GCA_037140135.1. GTDB lineage: Bacteria > Chloroflexota > Limnocylindria > Limnocylindrales > CSP1-4 > CAIXZV01. The sequence continues at coordinate 118 of JBAXFC010000571.1, read as the reverse complement.
GGCCGGCGGCATCGTCGTCGCGTCGAAGAGCGGGGTCACCATCAGGAATTGCGTGGTGGCAGGGTTCACCGCGCACGGCATCTACGTGATCGACAGCGCGGGTGTCCGACTCGAGAGG
>JBAXFC010000570.1:0-2423 GCA_037140135.1 Chloroflexota bacterium | reverse complement strand
GTGCCGGGTCTATGGTGAAGGTGAAGCCGTCGGCGTGGAACGTGTGGTTGTCGGGCGCCGGGCCCTCGAGGTTGACGAGCGCGATGTCCGCGCGGCGCAGGAGCGTCCGCACGGCGCCACGCGTCCCGCTGACCGTGGCCGCGCGCATGATCGTCATCCCGGGCACGCCGCAGCAGTACCGGCTGGTCACGCGCGCGAAGCCCCCGTTCCACGGGTAGCCGGGGCCGCGCTTCTCGAGGACCGCCTTGCGGTAGACCGAGCGCTCGAGGTTGACGTCGCCGCCCGCGGCGATCGTCCAGACGACGGCCGGGTTGAACGTGGAGGGCCGGGCCGTCGCCGCCTCCGGCACGAGCAGCGGCCAGGCGTCGAGGGAGCGGGCGCGCGAGCCGCCGAAGAGCGACACCCCACCCACCGCGAGCGCCTGCACCTTGGGACCCACGTCCTCCGCCCGCACGATCCCGAGGCTCGACGGTGAGGCGGCGACGTGCGCCCGGACGTCGGCCGGGGCAAGCGCCCGGACGTTGGCACCCGGCGTGACGCCCAGGAAGGCCGCGAGCGAGGGCAGGTCCTCCGCGGCCGCGTAGACACGACGGGGGCTGGCGCCGGTGCCGGCGAGCGCAGCCGCCAGGGCGGTCCGCGAGATGGAGTGCTCCGTGGACCAGAACCCGGTCACCGGGACCATGGGCACGAGCAACGGCGTAGTCTCACCCGCCGCAACAGCCGGCGGGGCTCCCAGGGTGAGCATGACTACTGCCACCGCGAGTAGCCCCAACAGTGGGGTTGTCAATCGATGCATATGTGGCAGCATAGCGGCAGGTCTCATCCAGGAACGTCCCACCCGCACACCAACCAAAGGGGGTTCAGCAGCGTGCACCTTCCGCGTCGACACCAGCTGGCCGCAGTCTTCCTTGGCGCAGCGCTCGTCATCGGCACCGCCGCCCCGGCGGCCGCGCCCGGACGCGCCGTGGCCGCCACCCGGACACCCGCCGTCGCAAGCAGCGGGCAGCTCCCGCCCGACGCATCGGCGATGCGGACACCGGGCACCGCGGTGATCGCGGCACCCGACGCGCTCAAGCGTCTCGGCACCCTTCGCGTGCGGGCGCTCGGCATCTACAAGTCGGTCTACGACTGGGGCTGCCGCGGCCCGGTCGTTCCGAACTACGTGCTCTCGTGGCACTGCAAGTCCAGCAACAACCGGTTCCTCACCGGCCACGCGTACGGCGTCTTCCATCCCATCTGGACGGCCTACAAGTACCACCGGCTCAAGGTGGGCATGATCGCCACCTTCACGACCGCCGGCGGCACCGTCACCAAGTTCAAGCTCGCGTGGGTGCGCAAGGTCCCGAAGTCCTACCTGTACAACGGGATCACCGGTGAGCGGTGGGCCTGGGGCTCCACGTCGCTCAAGGCGCTGACCCTCCAGACCTGCTGGGGTTCCACCAACGCCTACCGGCTCGTCCTGCGCTTCTACAAGGTCTAGACGCCGGGGCCGGCGGCCCAGGTCACCACGCCGATCGACCCCGCAGGCGGCTCGGACAGCGTCCAGGCGCCCGCGCGGTGCACGATCATCTCCGGAAGGACGGCCTCGAAAAGGCCGTCCTTTTCGCTGCCCTGCGAGATGAAGAGCTGGCGTCGCAGGAACGACGTGAGCGCCTCCAGGGACTCGAATGACCGCGGTGAACGATCAACCCGCAGCACCTCGGTCGCGCAGCCGCGCGCCTGCAGGAGGGCGACAAGCTCGGGCAGCGCAGGCAGTGGCGCGCGCACCTCGCCGTGCACCGCGGGCCAGAACGGATCTGCCACCGCTGCCGGGCTGCGGTCCGTGAGGACCGCGACGCACCGCGTCCGGCTGGCCGCCTCCATGGCCGCGAGGAACGGGCCGATCTCCTCGATGTCGTACCCGACATGCGCGATCAGGCTCGTGTCCACCCTCGGCAGGCCGCCCAGGTCCTCGATGGCGGCGGGCCAGGTCCCCGGAACGATCCGGACGTTGGCGATCCCGTGCTCGTCGAGGCCGCTGCGAAGCGCACGGCGCATGCCCGCCGACGGCTCCACCGCCACCACCTCCCGCACCCGGAGTGCGAGCGGCAGCGCGTAGCGACCGGCGCCGGCACCGATGTCGAGCCAGGTCTCGGCGGGCTCGGCGATGGCGAGGAGCGCCTCGAGGGCGGGCTCACCCGTCCGCCGCGGGTCGGCGACGAACAACGTCGAGACAGGCGCGTAGAAGTCCGGGTTCTGCACCTCGCCCAGGCGCTCGGTCTGCTCCCGGTTCGCCGTGACCCGAGCAGCCCACGCCGCCTCCAGGCGCGCCGCCAGGTCGGCGTCCGCAGTCACAAGCCCATCTCGGCTGCTGCGACGACAAGGTCCGCGGGCGTGTCGACATCGGGGTTGCAGCCGCCCACCTCGACCGTGTCGACAAGGTC
>JBAXFC010000569.1:0-2427 GCA_037140135.1 Chloroflexota bacterium | reverse complement strand
GCTCCAGATCGATGCGGCGGGAGCCCGATGAGATCGCTCGACATCGTCTTCCCGCAGGCACGCAGCGTCTCGGTCGTCTCGACCGAGGTTCCCGGGCCGGCCGCCGGCGAGGTCCGGTGCCGCGCGCTGACATCGCTGGTCAGCACCGGGACCGAGAGCTTCTGCCTGGCCGGCACCTTCGACCCGGACACCTTCTGGGAGGAGTGGGTCGAGTACCCGTTCGCGCCGGGCTACAGCATGACGTCGCGGGTCACGGACGTGGGGCCGGGGGTCGAGGGCATCGCGGTCGGCGACCGGGTGTCGACGAGCACGCCGCACAGCTCGGTGTTCGTGGTGCCGGCAGCCGAGTGCATCCCCGTGCCGGACGCCGTGACGGACGAGCAGGCCTGCTGGGCCTCCCTCGCCTGCACCACCCAGCTCGGCGTCCGCCGCGCCGGGGTGGAGCTCGGGGAGACCGTCGTCGTGGTGGGGCTGGGCGTCCTCGGGCAGCTGGTGGTGCAGTACCTGCGTCTCAGCGGCGCCCGCCGGATCATCGCCATCGACACCGTCGAGTCGCGCCTCGCCGCGGCCGTCGCCGGGGGTGCCACGCACACGATCGCGGGCGACGTGGGCGCGGCGCGCCAGGTCGTGCACGATCTCACGGCGGGTGCGATGGCCGACGTCGCCTTCGACATCACCGGCCATCCCGCCGTGCTGGCACCCACCACGCGCCTTGTGCGCCAGCTGGGCCGGGTGGTCCTGCTGGGCGACACGCCCACGCCCAGCCGCCAGCTGCTGGGCCCCCGCATGGTCGCGGACTCGGTGTCGCTCCTGGGCGTGCACGCATCGGCCGCGCCCGCGATCGCGACGCTCCGCGACCCGTGGACGCTGCCCGCGATGGCCGGGCTCTTCTTCGAGTTCGTGGCCGACGGGCGCATGGACGTGGACTCCCTCGCATCGCACCGCTTCACGCCGGACCAGGCGCCCGAGGTCTACGAGGCCTTGCGGCGGGACCGGTCCGCCTACCTCGGGGTCTTCCTCGACTGGAAGGGGGTGGAGGCATGACGGCCGCGCGGCGCGTTCGATGGGGCGTCCTGGGCACGGCCGGGATCACCGAGCGGGTGGTGCCTGCGATCGCGCTGTCCGAGCACAGCGAGGTTGTGGCCGTCGCCAGCCGGGACCTCGGCCGGGCGCGGGACCATGCCGGCCTCCTCGGGATCCCCGTCGCGTACGGGTCGTACGAGGACCTGCTCGCCGACCCGTCGATCGATGCGGTGTACATCCCGCTGCCCAACTTCCTCCATCGCGCGTGGGTGCTGGCGGCGGTTGCGGCCGGCAAGCACGTGCTGTGCGAGAAGCCGCTCGCGATCACCGCGGACGAGGCGCAGGAGATGGTCGATGCCGCGGATGCGGCGGGCGTGCTGCTCGCCGAGGCCTTCATGTACGGCCACCATCCGCGCTACGACCGGCTGCACGAGATCGTGCGGTCGGGGGAGATCGGGCAGGTCCGCGGCATCACCGGCACGTTCACCTTCGATGCGAGCGACGAGCCCGACCTGACGGGCTTCGCGGGCCACCCGGGCAGCGGCGCGCTGTACGACGTGGGCTGCTACGTGCTGCACGCGGCGCGGACGATGCTCGGCACCGAGCCGCTGGCGGTGACCGCCCACGCGCAGCGCTCCGAGACGCACGGGGGCATCGACATGATGACCGGCGCGCTGGTGGAGTTCCCCGACGGCGTCTCGCTGCTGCTCCAGTGCGGCATGTGGACCGCCGACGAGGACACGCTCCGGATCCTGGGCTCCAAGGGCCGGATCGACGTGCCGAGCGCCTTCTTCGCGACCCCCGGCGCCGATGGGTTCACCGTCGCGGTGGGGGAGCACCTCCGCACCGAGCTCGCCGAGCCGGTCGATCACTACACGCTGCAGGCCGAACGGTTCGCCGCCGCCGTCCTGTTCGGAGCGCCGTTGCGGTACGCAGCGTCCGACCCCGTCCGCGGCGCAGCCGCGCTCGAGGCCTGCGTGCGATCCCTGCACTCCCAGTCGCGCGTGGCCGTGCCCACCGGTGGGGTGCGTGGATGACAGACTGACGGTGGCGGCCGCCGATGCCGGGCGGCCATCGATTCCTCGAGGCGGGCGCGCGGCGCTCGCCCCCCCTGGTCCAGCGCAGAACCCAAGAACCACTCCTGCCGGCGGACGTGCACACGATCCGGCGGCGAGATGCACGAGGTGAACCATGCAGGGAGCCAGCCCCCTCGCCAGCCGTCTGACGGCAGCGGTCGCGACCCTCACCCTTGCCGCCGCGCTCGCCGGCTGCTCCCCGGCCGCCGGCACGCCGGCGCCCGCCACCGCCGCACCGCCCGCCACCGCTGCCGCACCCTCGGACGGGACCGCCACGACGCCCGCCCCCACGAGCGCGGAGCCGTTCACCATCCGCATCACCATGGGC
>JBAXFC010000568.1:0-2434 GCA_037140135.1 Chloroflexota bacterium | reverse complement strand
GCCAAATACAAGGCGTGCGTCGCGTTTGACACGGGCGGTCTCGGCGACAAGGGCTTCAACGACCTTGCCAAGAAGGGTCTCGACGACGCCGCTGCGGCTGGCTTCGACACCGCCTACAGCGAGGCCAAGGGCTCAACCGACTACGCCGCGAACATCACCCGGCTGGTTGATCAGGGCTGCCAGACCATCATCACGGTCGGCTTCAACCAGGCGCAGGCCACCATCGACGCCGTTGCGGCCAACCCGACCGTCAACTTCGGTCAGGTTGACACCGCGTGGAACCTCTGCGGTCCGGACTACACGTGCGGCAACGCCGACGACACCCCGTACCCGGCCAACTTCACCGGCCTTGACTTCCAGATTGACCAGTCCGGGATGCTCGCGGGCTACCTCGTCGCTGGCTTCAGCAAGACCGGCGTGATGGGCACCTACGGCGGCCAGCAGTTCCCGGGCGTCACGCGCTTCATGGACGGCTATGCCGCAGGCATCGCCTACTACAACAAGGAAAAGGGCACCACCGTCAAGCTCCTCGGCTGGGACGGCGCCAAGCAGACCGGCCAGTTCGTCGGCGGCGACAACCCCTGGGGTGACGCGGCCAAGGGCGAGCAGCTCGCCAGCCAGTTCATGGACCAGGGCGCCGACATCGTCGGTCCGGTCGCCGGCTCCACCGGCAACGGCTCGATCAAGGCCATGATGGCCGCCGGCAAGTGGGCGATCGGCGTCGACACCGACCAGTCGCTCTCCCTGCCCGAGTACAGCAAGGCGATCCTGACCTCCGCGCAGAAGGTCATCGACGTCGCGGTGCTCACCACCATCCAGAAGAACGCCGGTGGCGACATGGGTGGCGAGAACTTCCTCGGCACGCTCGCCAACGGCGGCGTGGCGATCTCGCCCTTCCACGACCTCGCGTCGCTGGTCTCCTCCGACCTCCAGGCCGAGGTCGATCAGCTGGCCAAGGACATCGCGTCCGGCGCCGTCAAGATCGCCGACTACCTCAAGTAGTCGGACGCTCTACCAAGGCACGTCCGCCCGCCCGCCCTCGGTTCACCGGGGGCGGGCGGACACTATTCGAGGGGTACGACCCGTCCATGCGCCTCGAGCTCAAAGACATCACCAAGCGCTTCCCGGGCGTTCTCGCCAACGACCGGATCTCGATCGCGGCTGACCGCGGCGAGGTCCTCGGCCTGCTGGGTGAGAACGGTGCCGGCAAGAGCACCCTGATGAACATCCTGTCGGGCCTCTACAAGCCAGACTCGGGTGAGATCCTGATCGACGGGACGCCCCGCGTGTTCCTTGACCCGCGCCAGGCCATCGAGGCCGGCATCGGCATGGTCCACCAGCACTTCCAGCTGGTCCCGGTCTTCGACGTGGTCGAGGCCGTCGCCCTCGGCGCCGAGAGCGTCAAGGGCTTCGCCGGCACCTTCGACCGCAAGGTCGCCCGCCAGCGGGTCGTGGACCTTTCGCAGCAGTACAACCTCAACGTCAACCCCGACGCCAAGATCGAGGACCTCCCCGTCGGCGTGCGCCAGCGGGTGGAGATCCTCAAGGCGCTCTACCGCAAGAGCGACATCCTGGTCCTCGACGAGCCGTCCGCCGTCCTGACGCCCTTCGAGACGGAGGAGCTGTTCGGGATCATCCGCGGTCTGGCCAGGGCCGGGACCACGGTCATCTTCATCACCCACAAGCTCAACGAGGTGCTCGAGGTCGCGGACCGGATCACGGTCCTGCGGCGCGGCACGGTTGCCGGCACCGTCCACCCGAAGGATGCGACGCGCGCGATCCTGGCCAACCTGATGGTCGGCCGCGACGTAGAGCTCAAGGTGATCAAGGGCCCCGCAACCCCGGGCGCCGTCGTCCTCTCGATCAGGGACCTCAGCGTCCGCGACGACCGCGAGCACATGGCGGTCAAGGGCGTGAGCCTCGAGATCCGCGCGGGCGAGATCGTCGCCCTGGCGGGTGTCCAGGGCAACGGCCAGACCGAGCTCGTCGAGGCCATCGTCGGCCTCCGGCCCGCCGACTCCGGCAGCATCTGGATCGACGGCAGGGACGTGACGGCCGACAACCCCCGGGCGATCTCGGACCTGGGCGTGGCCCACGTGCCGGAGGACCGCAACCGCGACGGCCTGATCGGTGCCATGACGGTCGCCGAGAACTACATCCTGGACCAGTACCACCGCCAGCCGTACAGCAAGAACGGCCAGCTCCAGCGCAAGGCCATCTCCGAGTGGGCGGAGGCGGCCGTCAAGAACTACGACGTCCGGACGCCCGGCATCGAGACCTTCGCGGGGTCGCTCTCGGGCGGCAACCAGCAGAAGGTCGTCGTCGCGCGCGAGTTCAGCCGGCCGGTCAAGCTGGTGGTCGCCGCCCAGCCCACGCGAGGCCTGGACGTCGGCTCGATCGAGTACATCCACCGGCGGATGGTGGAGCAGCGGGA
>JBAXFC010000567.1:0-2444 GCA_037140135.1 Chloroflexota bacterium | reverse complement strand
CTTGCCCCCAGCCGCCCATAGCGGATGTTTTCCATGATCGTCATGCCGAACAGGACCATGTTGCCGCCGACCTGCGTGAACATCTGGCTGAGCCAGAGCAGCAGGAACGGGCGGTTGCGGAAGACCTCGAACGCCCCCGGCTCGTCGAGGACGGCCTCGGCGGGTGCGGCGGGGTCGCGCAGGTCCTCGCTCACGGGCGTTGGGGTCCCACGGCCGCGCTCAGGGCCGGGTCTCCACGGCGGACGAAGGCGGCGATGCGGCGCTCGAGCGCGGATCGCTCGACGAGGACGTGGCGCCCGCAGGTCTCGCAGCGGAGGCCGATGTCGGCGCCCAGCCGGTCCACCAGCCACGTGTCCCCGCCGCACGGGTGGCGCCGCCGCAGGTGCAGCACGTCGCCGAGGTAGAGCTCGAGCACGGGGGTGGCTGACATCGCGCCGAGGGTAGCAGAGGGTGACCGCCGGGCGGAATGGCCCGCCGTGGCTACAGCCGCGGCTTGCCGAGCTTGGGCCCCAGGTCGTGGTCGGTCGCCGGGATATCGAGGAGGTCCATGCTGTAGACGGTGACGATCACGTCGGGATACCGGGCCGCCAGCTGGGCGATGGGGCCTCCTGCCCGGGTGAGAGAGCCGCTGAGCGCCTCGGGCTGGCCGATCGCCCGCAGTTCCACCGGATCGGCCAGGGGCACGCCGGCAGCCATCACGCTGCCGGCGGGTCCATCGGGAACGAGCCCGGCGACCACGCGGATGTCACCGATCGAGATCGCCTCCGCGCCGGCGTTCCGGAGCTCGTTGAGCAGGATGCTCAGGGCCTCTCCCGAGACAGGTCCTTCGACGGTCACCCGGACGCCGGCGCCGTTGACGGCGAGCGCGCCCGACCAGGCGAGGATCCGGTTGAGGTCCGTGCGGACCTGCCCCGACGATGAGTCTCCGCGCTGCACGATGGCCGATACGGATTCCTTCTGGCGCAGGAGCGTCGAGATCTCCTCGCGCAGCTGGTTGTTGCGCGTCGTCTGGTTGGCGACCAGCTCGCCCAGCTCCTGGACGGAAAGGGCATTGAGGCCGTTCTGGGCGGACTGGAGGTTGAATTGCAGGACCACCAGGAAACCCAGCACGAACAGCACGAGGCCGACGGCGATGGTGCTCGAACGGCGACGCATCACTGGGACCCTGAGGGCGGCGGGGCCGATGCCGGGGCGTCGCTCGGGCTCGGGGCGACGGAGGGCTCCGGGCGGCCGTACCGGAGCGAGACGGACCCGGCATAGGCCGGCAGGTCCACGGCCGCTGGGGTCGCGTAGGCCACGCCGATGCCGAAGGTCTCGGCGCGCGTCCGCACGAAGTCCACGAAGCCCGGCGCCCTGGTCAGGTGGTCGAACAGCTCGGCCGGTCCGATCGCGCTCACCTGGTACGGCGGGGCCAGGTAGGCGGAGTTCACCAGGACGGACCCGCCGATGTCCACGACCGCCGTCGCCGCCGTCACGCGCTCGCCGTTGACGGCCACCCCTTCGGCGCCCGCCAGCCAGAGCTCCTGCACGACGGCAAGGACATCCTGGCCGGAGACCATGTAGTCGGCCTCGTTCGACCCGGCCGGGATCGGTGCGGTTGAGTCGGACAGCTGGATGACCAGGCCGGGGCCGGTCATGGCCACCATGCCGGCGGCCATCCGGGCCTCCTCGAGCTGGTCGTTGAGCTCCTTGCTCACGGCCGCGCTGCCCTGCCCGGTGGCCTCGAGGTCCTGGATGTCGGCGCGGAGCGTGAGGATCTGCGCCTTGAGCGCCTCCTGCTGGCGCTGCAGGTCAAGCGCGGTCTCCACCAGGGGCGTCCGCTCCTGCGTGGTGTAGCGGACGCGCGGGCCCTCCGAGGCGAGCTGGGCGGCGATCAGGAACCCGAGGGCGAGCAGGGCCAGTCCGAGCGTGACCTGCCACGTCGGGATGGCGCGGAGCCGGCCCGCGATCGAGCTCATGCCGCCGGCCGGCCCCGGCGCGAGCGGACCAGCCAGAGCACCAGCACGACCATGACCAGCGAGACCACGACGAGCGCGACGGTCCCGGAGGTGCCGGCACCGGTCGTCGAACCGCCGGGTTCTCCTGGGGACGACGTGGCGGCGGCGCCCGATGGCGCAGGAGCGGCGCCGGTTGCGCCCGGCGAGCCACCCGGTGCGGCCGTGGGCAGGGCCTGGTCCCAGCCGGGCGGCACGGGTCCCGGCGGCTCCGGCTGTGGGCCGTACTGGGTGGGCGTCTTGACGCCGAGGTCCTTGATCCAGCCCGCCTGGAACCCGGCGAGGTCCACCCCGAGGACCTTGCTGAAGGCCTCATCGTCGGTCAGGCCCTCCTTGTAGGCCGCCACCAGCGCCAGCAGCGACGCCTTCGAGTACGTCCTGACCAGGTAGTCGATCGCGGACACCGACTCGGAGTACGCGAGGTAGGTCTTCTGGGCGTCCGTGGGGAAC
>JBAXFC010000566.1:0-2444 GCA_037140135.1 Chloroflexota bacterium | reverse complement strand
CAGGTTCGTTGCGTCGACCTGGTAGCCCAGGGCGGACCCCACGCTCGAGAGGGCCAGCGCGATCGGCGGCCCCATGGCGTCGATGATCTGCTGGATGCTCCGCCCGTGGGAGGCCTCCCGGAGGATGCGGCTGGTGGCGAAGAGGAGGCCGATGCCCTGCACGCCCGTGTCGATGGCGGCGCGGACGTCGTCCACCACGCAGCGCGCGTGGGTGATGACGCGCGCCGACAGGCCGAGCTTGACGAGCGTCTCGGCGTCGCGCTGCGACTGGGGGGAGGCGGCCGGCGAGGTGACCTCGACGTAATCGACGCCGAAGGCGTCGAGCGACCGGGCGATGGCGACCTTGTCCTCGGTGCGGAAGTTGCCGCGGGCGAACTGCTCCCCCTCCCGCAGCGTGGAGTCGATGATCCGCCAGGGCTTGCCGGTCGGCTCGCTCATGGTCTCGCCTAGCCGGGGGACACCGCGGCGGGGGTGAGGTCGAGCCGGAGGCCACCCGACGCGGGGTCGACACGGAACCCGAAGCGGGCCAGCACCTCCGGCTGGAACCAGCCGGTCTCCAGCACCTGCACGCCGCGGTCGAGCTGCCGCCGGGAGAGCTCGCGGATGATCCCGTCGGCCACCCCCTGGCCGCGATGCCTGCGGCCCACCACGATCTTCTCCATGTGGGTCCGCTCCGGGGTCACCTGCCGGTAGAAGACCCCCCCGATGACGGTGTCGTGGGCGTCGACGGCGACGAGGTGCCGGTGCTCGGGCTCGAAGGTGACCTCCAGGCTCGACTCCCGGAAGAGCTGGAGCAGGCGGGCCACCTCGCGCGGGGAGCGGGCCGCGCGGACCGAGTAGCGCTCGCCCCGCTCGTCGGTGAGCCCCACCACCACCTCGGCGGTGAGGTGATCCCCGCGCTCGAGCGAGATCAGCGAGGTCTCGTCCTCCGGCCGCAGGGTCCGGAACGCCATGCGGGCGAGGAAGTAGTCCTCGCGGGCGTCGGGCCGGACCGCCTCCCGGAGGTTGGCCATCTGATCGCGCAGGTCGAGCCCGCGGTAGGGCAGGGACCTGGCGCGGGCCATGAGCCGGTCGAGGGCCGCGCCGAGGACGTCCCGCGCGTCGGCGAAGACCGTGTGGCGGAAGAAGCGGATGCGGGTGTCGGGCCACTCCCGCTCCACCTCGCCGAGCTGGTAGGTGGTCCAGAGCTCCCCGAGCATCGCCCCCTGGGCCTCCTGGGTGGCGTTGGGATTCACCGCCCGCCAGCGGCGGAACCGCTCGACGGCGAAGTGGACGGGGCGGGAGGTGAAGCCCCTGGCGTCGATCTTGGCGAGGAAGGCGAGGGCGGCCTCGGCCCGGGGACCGGGCTGGAGCGAGGAGAGCGCCGCCCGCGCCCGGTCCAGCCCGAGCGCGTCGACGACGGCCGAGAAGCGCAGCGTGGGGCCGAGCCCGCCGCGGAGGTCCGCGTAGATGGCCTCCGTGGGGGTGACGAAGACGGTCTCGAAGCGGTCGAGGACGTCGTCGAGCCGCTCGACGGTGCCGCGGTCGGAGATGGAGACGAGCCGCGCGCCGGTCTGGTAGTCGTGGGAGGGCACGATGAAGGCGGCCGGGGACGGATCGCGCAGGGCCACGCGACGGCCGGTCCGGTCCCAGAAGCCGACGTGGGCGGCGAGCGCGTTCCAGGTCACGAAGGGCCACTGGTTCATGAGACGGCGCGTCTCGCCCTTCTGGACCAGCCGGGCGAGCTGCTGCTCCACGTTCTCGCCGGGGATGAACTCCTCGGTGTAGATGCCCCACTCTGCGTGGTAGCTGCCGAAGGCCTCGACGAGGGGCGGCGGGGCGCCCGACGAGAGCAGCCAGAGCACCTCGTCGCGCAGCTCCGCGGGCGGCACGGTCTCGGCGTGGTTGAGCGCGAAGTCGTACGTCTCGCGCGAGCGCGTCGTCAGCGACATTCGATACACGGACTTGCCGAGGCGCCGCCCGAGGAGCGTCACCGTCGCGCCGCCGGGCGGGATGTCGGCCAGCGAGACCAGCGCGCCTCGGCCGAGCACGAACGCCGAGTTGCGGACCAGCGTGCACTCGGCGATCGCGCGGAGCAGCAGGTCGGCCGTGCGCGCCTCGATCGGCTCGGCGAAGCGGACGACGTCGCGCCACGTGTATTCCTCGCCCGTCGCCGGGTCGAGGGCGAGCCGCAGGTTCGGCCCGAGCCAGTGCTGAAAGCCGCGGTGGTGGCGGTCGTACTCTTCGCTCGCGCGGGCCGCGAGGAGCGCGTCGGCGTGGAAGGTCAGGCGCGCGAGCGGGACGCGCACGCGCGGGTACCACGCCGGGTGCGAGCGCACATAGGCGACGGCGAGGCGCATCGCGCCGGCGAGCAGGCGCCGGTCGGAGGCGTCTTGGTCCGAGTCGAGCGTGTGCGGCGACTCGAGCGCCGCCAAGAGCATCTCGACCTGCGCCTCGGAGAGGCC
>JBAXFC010000565.1:0-2448 GCA_037140135.1 Chloroflexota bacterium | reverse complement strand
GCGCATCGACCTTCTCGGCCCGCATGGCACAGCTCTCGGCCGGCATGCCGCAGCTTGCCGATGGCATCTCCGCGCTCTCCACCGGCACCGCCGGCATCGCGACCGGCGCCAGCCGGCTCGCCTCGGGGCTGGACACGCTGGCGTCGGGGGCGGCCAAGCTCGCCACCGGCGCCTCGACGGCCGCGGACGGCGCCCACACCCTCGCCGACGGCACCGCGAGCGCGACCGGCGGCATGAGCCGGCTGACCGACGCGGCAACCCTTTCGCTCGATGCCGGGAAGCTGCTGGCGGCCCAGGCCGGCAACCTCGCCACCAACGGCACCACCCTCCACGACAACGCCACCGCGCTCGCCGACGACCTGGGCAGGTCGGCGGCCGACATCGGCTCCTACGGGTCCGAGACGCGCACGAGGCTGGGCGCGATGGCAGCCGACCCGATCGCGGTCAGCGCCACTCGCGCCAACGCGGTGAACGGCCCCGGCGCCGGGCTGGCCCCGTTCCTGATGGCTCTCGCTGCCTGGCTCGGCGTGCTGGGTGCCTTCCTCGTCCTGCCCGCGATCTGGGCGTCGGACAGCCGGCGAAGGGTGCGGGGCGTCCTGATCGGGTTCGGCCTCGCGGCGCTGGCCGGTGCGGCCGGGGCGCTGCTGATGGTCATCGGGCTGCGGTTCCTGCTCGGCGTGGCCGTGGTGGACATCGCGGCCCTGCTCGTCTTCGCGGTCCTCGCGACGCTGGCCTTCACCGCGATCCTCCAGGCGCTCGTCGCCCTGTTCGGGACGCGCGGCTGGCTGGTGGGCCTGCTGCTCCTGGTGGTCCAGGTCGCGGCGGCCGGGCTCCCGTATGCCGCGTCCTCGATCCCGGGGCCGGTGGCGGCACTCCACCCGTTCCTCCCGATGACGTACACGGTGGACGCGATGCGCGGGGCGATCGCAGGTGGCGGGTCCAGCCCGGCCGTGGACGCCTTCGTGCTGGCGGCCTTCCTGGTGGTGGCGCTCCTGGTCACGCTGGCCGCGGCCGCCGGGCCGGCGCTCCGGCGCGAGGGCTCCGCCGGCGAGGTGGCCGCCACCGCCTGACAACCGGCCACCTGGCAACCAGCCACCTGCGGCCGGATCCGGGCGGCGATCTCGGGCTGCGCCGGATCCTGGACCCCGAGGAGCGGCACGCAGAGCGCAGGTGGGGAGCCGCCCCTATGCGCCCGTGGCCGGGTGCGCGTCGAGGAGTTCGCGCACGCGGGCCGCGACGGTCGCTCGGGTGATGGGCTTGGACAGGAGCGGGAGCCCGGGATCCAGCAACCCCTCGCTGAACACCGTCTCGGGGTCGTAGCCGGACATGAACAGGGCCGGGAGGCCCGGGTATCGGTCCGTGAGCCGCGCGGCCAGCTCCCGGCCGTCCATGCCGGGCATGACGATGTCCGTGAGCAGCAGGTCGAACGCCGCGCCGGTCTCCGCGATCGCCAGGGCCGCGGCCGGGTCCGCGGCCTCCAGGACGGTGTAGCCGAGTCCCCTCACGAGGCGCGCGGTGATCGCGAGCACCTCGGGCTCATCGTCCACGAGGAGGATCGTCTCCCCGCCGCCAATCGGGGCGGGTCGCACATCCGGGGGCAGGACTGCCGTGGATGCGGCCTCGGCGCGGGGCAGGTGGATCGAGACCGTCGTGCCCGCCCCGACCTCGCTCTCGATGGTGAGGAAACCGCCCGACTGGGCGACGAAGCCGTCCACACCCGAGAGCCCGAGGCCGCTCCCCTGCCCGAACGGCCTGGTCGTGAAGAACGGCTCCAGGATGTGGGGCAGGACCGCGGAGTCGATGCCCGAGCCGGTGTCGGTGACGGTGATCCGGACGTGCGGGCCGGGACCGGCCGGGAGACGCAGCCGCGGGTCGTCGGGTCTGATCTCGACCGACGTGACCTCGATGGTCAGGGTGCCGTCCACGGGCATGGCGTCGCGGGCATTGAGCGCAAGGTTGACGATCGCCTGCTCGAGGTTGGTCCGGTCCACGCGGACTTGATCTCCAGCCGGACCCACCGGGAGGACGAGCCTCACGCTGGCCGGGATGAGGCTCCGGAGCATCGGGGCAAGGGCGGCGAGCACCTCGCCCACGTCAAAGACGGTGGGCCGGAGCGTCTGTCGCCGACTGAAGGCCAGGAGCTTGCTCACAAGCCTGGCGGCCCGCGCGCTCGCGCCGAGGATGGCCGCCACGTCATCGAGCCGCGGGTCGCCCGGAGGAAAGCCGTCCTCGAGGAGCTCCGAGTAGCCGCTGATCGCCGCGAGCTCGTTGTTGAAGTCGTGCGCCACGCCACCCGCGAGCCGACCCACCATCTCGACACGCTGTGACCGATCCAACCGCGCCTGCGCCTCGCGCAGCTCGGTGACATCGGCCGTCGTGCCCCGCACGCCGATGACCGCGCCGGCGGCGTCGCGGATCGCCTCGCCATCGACAGTCACGTGGCGCACG
>JBAXFC010000564.1:0-2456 GCA_037140135.1 Chloroflexota bacterium | reverse complement strand
TAGACCGGGCCGTCGTAGCCCGCTGCCCAGCGCAGCACCTGTGCGGCCTCGACGTCATCGGCCGGGGCGACGGTCACCATGCCGGGCATCGCCCGCATGATCGAGAGGTCGTCCACGATGATGTGGCTCATCCCCGTCTGGCCCGTGAACAGGCCCGCGTACCCTGGGGTGATCTTCACGTTGGCGCCCGTCTGGGCGATGAGCACCCGGATCTGGTCCAGCGGCCGGACGACCGCGAACGAGACGAACGTGCTGATGAACGGGATCAGGCCCATCGTGGCGATGCCGGCCGCCACGCCGAGCATGTTCTGCTCCGCGATCCCCATCTGGAGATAGCGGTCCGGGTGCGCCTTCTCGAAGATGTCCGCGCGCGTGGAGGACCCGACGTCGCCATCGAGCATCACGATCCGCGGATCCGCCTCGGCCAGGGCGGCAACGGTCTCGCCGAAGATCTCCCGCATCGGGCGGCCCATCGGCAGCGTCATCGTGCGTCTCCCGCCGTGGCAGACGCGGCCTCGCCGAGGTCGGCCATCGCGATCGCGAACTCCTCGGGCTTGATCGCCCGGGTGTGCCAGAAGTAGCGGCCCTCCATGTAGGAGACGCCCTTGCCCTTGATCGTGTGCGAGATCACGGCGGTCGGGCGCCCGTCGCCGTGGATCGCGGCCTCGAGCACCGCGAGGATCGCGGGCATGTCGTGACCGTCCACCTCGAGCACGCGCCAGCCGAAGGCGGCCCACTTGCCCGCCAGCTCGCCCGGAACCTGGGGCGGCGTGCGGCCATCCGGCCCGTCGCCCGGCCAGCCGTACTGCTGGAGCTTGTTGTGGTCCACGATCGCGACCAGGTTGTCGAGGCCGTAACGCTGGGCGGCCATGGCGGCCTCCCAGACCTCGCCCTCCTGGCACTCGCCATCGCCGAGCATCACGAACGCTCGGACGTCACGGCCGGTGAGCCGGGCGCCGAGCGCCATCCCCATCGCCGCCGAGATCCCCATCCCGAGCGAGCCGCTGGACATGTCCAGGCCGGGGAGACGGGTCATGTCCGGGTGGCCCTGGAGCCGGGAATGGGCGCCGTCGAAGGTGAGCAGCTCGTCCACGGGGAAGTAGCCCCGGAGCGCCATCGCGGCGTAGAGCCCGATCGAGGAGTGGCCCTTGGACAGGATGAAGCGGTCGCGGTCCGGCCAGGACGGCTCGTCGGGGCGGATGCGCAGGACCGAGAAGTAGAGGGCGGCGAGCATGTCCGCAGCCGACAGCGGGCCGCCGAGGTGGCCGGCTTTGGCGTGGTTCACGGCGCGCACCAGCTCCACCCGGATCCGCCGGGCGGCCTCCTCGAGGCGGGCGACCTCGGCGACCTCGGCGGCAGCGGCGGGGGAGGGGAGCCCGGAGGCGCTCACGACGGGTCCTTCTTCTCGTACGACCCCGAGACGACCGGCGGCGAGAAGAGGCACAGGAGCTCCATCTCGTCCGGACCGTCGGACTCCGTGGCATGGAAGACGCCGGGCGGCACGTGGACCAAGACGCCGGGCTCGATGTCGGCGGTGCCCTCCGAGGTGACGATCCGTCCGCGACCCCTGGCGCAGTAGATGGTCTCCTCCTCGCCCGGATGGACGTGCCCTGCAGGCCGTGAGCCTGCGGGGTAGACCGACACACCCAGCGAGACCAGCTCCGAGGTACCGTCGCCTGGGCCGAAGTACGAGTGCCACACTCGACCGGGAAGCGGAACCTTGACTGCATCCTCGCGGGCGATGCGCTTGATCATCAGGGCACCTCTGCTGGCGGAGCGCCGGCTCCGGGGACCGGTCGGTCCGAGCGTTACAATCGATAATCGATAATAGCGACAACCGGGCGCAATGGTCAACGCATCGCGCACGTGGACTGGAGGCGGCGTGGAACAGATCGAGCACCGGAACACGGCCCGACGGGCGATGACCGGCACCAGCTGGAAGATGAACCTCGTCCCGTCGGCCGCGGACGCGTACCTGCGCGAGCTCGTCCCCCTGGTGGCCGGCCTCACCGGCCCCGAGCTCTTCGTGCTGCCGGCCTTCCCGTCGATCGCGGTGGCCCGCGACCGGCTGCTCGGGACCGGGATCGCCTGGGGCGCCCAGGACGTGCATCCCGACGAGGCAGGCGCGCACACCGGCGACGTCTCCGCGCCCATGCTCGCCGACCTCGGCTGCCGGTTCGTGGAGGTGGGCCACGCCGAACGGCGGCGGGACCACGGCGAAACACCCGCGCTGGTCGCCGCCAAGGTGCGCTCGATCATCCGGTGGGGGATGGAGCCGATCGTCTGCGTCGGGGACGCCGCCAGGACGACGCCCGCAGAGGCCATCGCCGGCATCCTCGCGGACCTCGCCCTGGTCGTGGACGGCCTCGACGCCACCGGGCTCGCCCGGCTGGTCGTCGCCTACGAGCCGGTCTGGGCGATCGGGCAGGGAGCTGCGGCAGCGCCGCCCGAGGTCG
>JBAXFC010000563.1:0-2458 GCA_037140135.1 Chloroflexota bacterium | reverse complement strand
CCGGGGATCCTCGGCACGTCACTGTTCGCCAGCAACATGTCTCAGCCCATCCCTGGGTGCGGAGACCTGCAGCAGTCATTCGACGAGCAGACCCTCGTGACGATCGAGACGACCACGGGCGCGACGCAGTTTGAGGTTGGCGTTCGCGGCGCAGGGTCCGACGTCGTGCAGGTCGTGATTGCTGCTGACGGGACGCCAACCAAGGTGCCGCACGAGGACGCGCCCGCAACGCCGTACTGCACACCATGACCGGCGCTGTCACGCTCGAGGTCGCAGAGGCAGCAACTGCGGTCGGCGCCGTATCGCGCATCGCCTCGGCACCGCGTCGCGGATAGGCGCCGGCGCGTCAGTCGGCCGCCTCAGCACCACCCGTTCCCGGGACCTCGAGCCAGCGCCGTGATCCGACCGCAGGGCCGGCCAAGAGCGGTGGCCCGGCATCGAGTCTGCCGACCACGATCGCAACGGCTGACGGCCCCAAAACTGCGGCGAGGCGAGCGCCGAGACCGCGACGCGGAGTTCGTCGAGCGTTCGTGACCCATGTCGATCACCACGGCCGCGGCGCGATCGGGACCTTCACGATAATGGTGGCGTCCCCCGGTTCGACACCTGTCGGGCGCGCCAAATCACCCCGCCTCCCGCAGCACTCGCGGCCGGTGGTGGCCGAGGAGTCCGATCAGCCGGCCTTCATGTCCCGCAGCGTGCCTGCCGCACACCCCAGGATCAAGCGAGTTGTGTGCAGCGTTGGGCGACGACCTGACTACCGGCAGCGCAATGGCGCAATAGTGCGAGCGGAACCCCCTCCGGACTCTACAGGTCGCTCCCTTCGAGAGTCTGCAATCCGACCCCTTTGGATTGACGCGCGCGCGGCGGCGCGTGACAATCGCCGCGTGACGACCTCGAACGGGCATTCTGGTGACTACCGGCCACGCGTGATGGACGGCCAGCTCCGGGAGGCGCTCGGCGCGGCCGGAGCCGTGGTCATCGAGGGTCCCCGGGCCTGCGGCAAGACGGAGACGGCCCGCCAAGCGGCGGCCAGCGAGATACGGATGGACACGCCCGACGCCCGCCTGGCGTTCGCGGTAGATCCCGCCTTCGTCCTCGCTGGCGACGCGCCGCGCCTCATCGACGAGTGGCAGGAGGTGCCGGACCTCTGGAACCTCGTGCGCCACGAGGTCGACGACCGGCGGGCGCCCGGGCAGTTCGTGCTCACCGGCTCGTCGGTGCCTCGGGACGACGCGCGTCGGCACTCGGGAGCAGGCAGGTTCATCCGCCTCCGGATGCGCCCGATGTCGCTGGCGGAGAGCGGCCACTCGGCGGGGACTGTCTCGCTGGCGAGCGTGCTCTCGGGTGAGCGGGTGAGCGCTCCAGACCCCGGCATACGGGTGGGCGATTTGGCGGAGCGGATCGTGGTCGGCGGGTGGCCGGGCAACCTCGGCCTGACGCCGGCCCAGGCCTCCCTCCTCAACGAGGGGTACCTCGAGGACGTCTGCCGGATCGACGTGCCGCGCGTGGACGGCGTGCGGCGGGACCCCGGCGGCGTGCGCGCGCTCCTGACCTCGCTGGCACGCAACACCGCGTGCCCGGCGAGCGCGGAGGGCCTCGCGGCCGACGCCGGCGCCGACCGGGCCATGAAGGTCGAGACCGCACGCGCCTACCTCGGGGCGCTCGACCGCCTGCTGCTCACCGATGATGTCCCGGCCTGGAGCCCCAGCCTGCGAAGCCGGACCCGGCTGCGCGCATCGCCCGTCCGGCACCTCGCCGACCCGTCTCTGGCGGCGGCTGCGCTCGGGGCCGGCCCAGACGCCCTGCTCGGCGACCTCAATCTGCTGGGCCTGCTGTTCGAGTCGCTGGTCGTGTGCGACCTGCGGATCCTCGCAGGTCCGCTCCGAGGGCGAATCCACCACTACCGGGACGCCCTGGGGCTCGAGGCCGACGCCGTGATCGAGCTGCCCGGCGGCGACTGGGCCGCCTTCGAGGTCAAGCTCGGGTCCCACTCCTCCGTCGTCGACCCCGCCGCGGCGGGGCTCCTGCGGCTGCGCGACCGGGTCGCCGGGCGCCCTCCGCTCGCGCTCGTCGTCGTCACGGGCACCGGGTACTCGTTCACGCGACCCGACGGCGTGCTCCAGGTGGCGATCGGCGCACTGGCCGCCTGACCACGGGATCCGCGACACTATCGGCCATCACCTCGGCCGCGGCGCGATCGGGACCCTCACGATAATGGTGGCGTCCCCCCGCTCGAATCCTGTCGGGCGCGCCAAACACCGGGCCGCTCGGCCCTGCGGGGCGACGTCACCCGAGACGATCGCGCATATTGACTTCTCGTTTCGCGCACTTGAAATGCGCGTCCAGCCATCGATACTGAACCGATGGCGGACCTCGACCGATCCTCCCTGACCGCCGCGCTGCGCGCACTTGGCGACGTTCTCGCTGCGCGCGGGTACACGAGCGACCTCGTGCT
>JBAXFC010000562.1:0-2459 GCA_037140135.1 Chloroflexota bacterium | reverse complement strand
CCCGGAACGTGGCCCATGCCCGGACGGTCCGCGGAGCGCGCGGCCGGGAGGATCTCGTCCGTGAGCGCAGCGTGGAGGCGGGCGAAGGCAGGGCGGATGTCGTTGGCGACGGCATCGCGGAGGCCGGCGGCGAAGCGCTCGTGATCGGCGGTGGTCCAGGCCGCGGTTCGGGGCTTGCCTCCGGCGACGGCGTCCGCCGCGGCGGACGCCGTGACCGCGGCGATCGGAGCCAGGAGCGGCCAATCCTCGTCCGGCTCGGCGAGGAGCGTGGCGACCATGTCGATCGTCCGCTCGACCGTCGGGGCGCTGGCCACCAGGCCCCCGGCGAGGCCCCGGCGCAGCGTGCCCGTGGAGCGGTCCAGGTACTCGGCAATCGCGCGCCACCGGACCACCATCGCGGTCCCGTCGGCCGGCGTCTCCACCAGCTGGTAGTCGGGCAGGTTCAGGAGGCTGGTCGGCAGGCCGTCCACCGGGTCCACGTTCCACGCGGCGAGGCCGGAGTCGATGGTGGCGATATCGGCGTGAAGGGACTCTGCGAGGGTCGCGCAGGTGATCCGGGCCTCGGCGTCCCACGCTGCGTCCAGGGGAAGGTCGGCCAGCCGTGCCTCGAGGGACGTCAGTCGCTCGCGCCCGGCGCCGCGTCCCTCGGGCGTGGGATCGGGCAGGAGGGCGTCGAAGCGGCGATCACCCACGGCGGTCGCCAGCATCGGATCGAGCTCGAGGACGGTGTCCCAGTAGTCGGCGGCGAGGCGGGCGAGCGGCGCAGGGAGGGTGGGGTCGGCCATCGGCCCATCGTAGCGAGCCGGGCCGTGGCGGGAGCGTGCGGACGGTGTCGGCGTCGCGCCACCAGCCCTACCGGATGCAGGCGCCCAGGGGGACGGCGCCGGTCTTGCCCACTGCTGGTGCGATCCGGGTCGCCACCGACACCGGGGAGAGCGCGTAGCCCACCGACTGGTCGGTCTTGGACTCGGCGAAGACAAGGCCGCCCACGGTGCCGTCCTCGAGGATCAGCGGGCCACCGGAGTCGCCCGGCTCGATGGCCGCACGCAACTCGAGGATCTGGCGGGTGACCCGGTTGGTGCCGTAGATGTCGCGCCCCGTCGCCGGGTAGGAGCCGGAGACGGCCGAGGGCAGGATCTCGAGCGGGCCGCCGCCCGTGAAGCCGAGCGACGCGCCCTTCGCGCCCCGTTGTGGATCCTCGATCGCGAAGCGCAGGACGTTGCCGGCCAGGCCCGGGACGTGGAGGACGGCGACGTCGAGCACGGGGTCGAAGAGGACGGCGGTGGCATCGAGCACCTGGTCGCCGAGCGAGACCCGGATCGTGGAGGCGCCGGCCACCACGTGAGCGTTGGTGACGACGTAGGTCCTGGCGAACACGACGCCGGTGCCGCTGACCTGGACGTCGCAGCTGCGGGTGGTGATCCGGGGCGTGCCCAGGATGGCGACATCGGCGATCTTGAGCGCCGTCTGCGAGCTCGGGGTGTCCACGGGTGCGAGCGGGATCGGCTCGAGCCCGACGAAGACGTCCGGCAGGCCCGACGAGTCGAGCGCGTTCGCGATCTGGCCGATGACCTCGGTGGCCGGCGGCAGGTAGGCGTCCGTGGTCCGCACGGAGAACGACGTGGAGGCCTCGTGGGCGAGGGTGGGGAAGGGGCCGGCAGCAAGGAGGCCGCCTGCGAGCCAGACGATGAGGATGGCCTGGGCCGCCCCCACGAACGCGCCGGCGAGACGGTCCACGCCCGACAGGACGCCCTGGCCGAGCCGTGACGCCACGGCCCGGCCGATGGCGGACCCGATCGCCTCCCCGAGGATCACCGAGCCGAGCAGCACGCCCAGCACCACGAGGGCCCGCGGCAGGGGCTCCAGGCCGCGAACACGGTCGAGGATCCAGGGGGCGGCGTTGAGCATCGCGAGCAGCCCGATCAGGGCACCGGAGATCCCGCCGACCTGGGGCAGGGCCCCGGTGCGCATGCCGGCGAGGATCGCCGCCACCAGGAGCGCGGCCGCGACGAGGTCGAAGGGGTTCACGGCCGGAGTATCGGTGAGGAGTGCCGATCGCGCCGTTCGCCGGACGGGGGGCCCGACCGTGCACCGCCCCAGGTGCTGGGATCAGCCGGCGATGGTGACCTCGACCGGGGCGGTGAGGCCGGTTGCCGAGATGGTGTAGGTGCCCGGATCGAGCTCGCCGAGGTCGATGATGGTCGCCTTGTAGATCGCGATCTCGATGCACATCACGCCCATCTGGGCGGCGCCCTCGTTCACGGTGAGCGTGATCGCGGTGCCGCTGCGATCGATGGCGATGCCGGCCAGGACGTTGCACGGCTCGACGCCGCTCCACCAGGCGAGCTTGACCGAGACCTGGCGGCCGGTGACCGTGGCCTCGAGGGCCGCCGCCTGGACCGGGTGGGCGTCGGCGACGATCTTGACCGGGGCAACCAGCGTGGGCTCCGGGTTGACGC
>JBAXFC010000561.1:0-2473 GCA_037140135.1 Chloroflexota bacterium | reverse complement strand
GGCACCCTCGTCGCGTCCGTGCTCCACGTGCGGGAGCGGCCCGAGGCCGAGCGGGTCGTGATCCTCGACGCGGGCATGACCGAGCTGATCCGGCCCGCGCTCTACGGCGCCGAGCACCCGATCGAGGCGCTGACATCGCTCGGCAAGGTGGTCGCGGATCCCGGGCGCGACGAGGCGCAACCCCGGGCGCGCGTGGACGGCCCGGTCTGCGAGAGCACGGACACCTTCGGCAGCGCGGTCCTGCCGCCGCTCCGTCGCGGCGACCTGGTCGCCATCGGCTGGGCGGGCGCCTACGCGGCCTCCATGGCGATGCGCTACAACGGGCGCCCGCCCGCACCGCAGGTGATCCTCGAGGCCGACGGATCGCTGACCCTCGTCCGCCGGAGGGGCCGGACCTGACGGGCTCGCGGCGGGCTGGCACGGCCGCGTATCGTTGCGGCGTGCACACGTCCCACCGCTCCCTCCGCGCGCTCCTCCGGGTCTCGCTCGCCGCGGGCATCGCCGCGCTCGGCCTTGCCGCCGCCGCAGCCGCCTCCGGACCCCCGTTCCCCGATCCCGTCGCGGGCCAGGCGGTCTACGACACCGCCGAGGTCCTCGCACCCGCCACGATCACCGCGGTCGAGAAGACGATCGACGCGATCGAGGAGCGCACCGGGGCGGAGATCGCGGTCTACACCCAGGTTGTCCTCTACCCGGTCTCCAGCGACGAGGCCGAGCAGCATGCGATCGCGCTGATGGACCAGTGGGGCGTCGGCCGCAAGGGCATCGACGACGGGCTGGTGATCCTGTTCGACCTCAACAAGGGCGACACCTGCCACGGCCAGGTCCAGCTGTACGCCGGCCCCGGCTATCGCGCGACGTACCTCACCAACGAGGAGCGCCAGGCGATCTTCGAGAACGACATGCTGCCACTGCTGCGGGCGTGCGACCTGGACGGCGCCCTGCTCACGGCCATGGCCAGGATCGATGCCAATGCCTCGGCCGATCACGCGGGCACGCTGGTCCTCTTCCGCCAGCTCAACGCCGTCCTGGGCCTGGTCGTCGCGCCGCTGCTGTTCCTGCTGATCACCGGGTTCGCCGTCCTGCGCTGGTACCGGACCGGTCGGGACCCCGTCTACCTCGACGACCCCTCCATCCTGATGCCGGCCCCGCCGCCAGGCCTCACGCCCGCCGCGGGTGCTGCCATCCGTGACGGCAGGGTCAACCGCCGCGCGCTCACGACGGCGAGCCTGGACCTCGCGGCGCGCGGCCAGCTGGGCTTCAAGGCGACGCCGGGCGGCGCGATGTTCGGCGGCAAGCCGGAGATCGGCATCTACACCGGCGATGCCGTCAGCGGGGACCCGGTGGAGCAGGCACGGCTCGCCCGTGCCCGTTCGCGACCGATGGATCCTGCGACCGAGTACCTGCGCGGCCGGTTCAACGCCATCGCCGGTGCGGCGGCCTTCATCCAGCCCGACAGGATCATCGAGCTGGGCAAGCACGTCGCCGCCTTCGACTCCAGGCTCGAGGGGCACCTCGTCAAGCAGGGCTGGTTCCGCGAGAAGCCGAGCAGCGCGATCGGGCGCTGGGCCGGACGCGGCCTGATCCTGTTCATCGTGGGGCTGGTGCCCTTGATCGCGGGCTTCAACCTGCCGTCGAGCGGCCTGGTCCTGGCCGGCGTCTCGCTCCTGGCCTCCGCCATCGCCCTGTTCATCGTGTCCGGCGCGATGCCCGCCCGGACCAGGGATGGCGCCGTGATCGTGGCCATGCTCGAGGCGTACCGGCGGACCCTGGAGAAGACCATGTCCCTCGCCCGGTCCATGGGCGAGGTCGCGCAGACATCGGCCATCCCCCTCATCGAGAGCCCCGACGACGCGGTCGTCTGGGGCGTGGCCCTGGGCCTCCAGTCGGACGTGGAGTCCGTGCTGCAGCGCTCGGCCGAGGACCTCTCGACGGGCCGGGCGACGCACGCCTACATGCCGATGTGGTACATGCCCGGCCACGCCTATGGCGCGCAGAGCGGCCCTGGCGGCGGTTGGGCGCCGGGCCTGATGAGCTCGTCGCCGATCCCGGACTTCGGCGGGATGATGGCCGCCCTGGGCACGATCGGCAACTCGCCCACGTCCTCGGGCTCCGGCGGAAGCGGCGGGGGCGGCTTCTCCGGTGGCAGCTCCGGTGGAGGTGGCGGCGGCGCAGGCGGCGGCTTCTAGGCGGCGGCCACGGTACACTCGCCGCCATGGGTGCGACCGACACGATGGAAGTCTTCTTCGAGCATCTCAACGCGGGCGAGGTCAACACCGCCGTGGCGCTGATGGACGAGCGCGTCGAGATGCGGATCCACGTGGGTGACAACGCCCGGACCCTGCGTGGCATCGAGCAGGTCGGCGGCTGGTTCCTGCGTGCGGACAAGGGCCTCAAGATGGTCCCCGGAGACGTCCGGGATCTCGGCAACACCTACCAGGCGGACCTGATAGTCGTCCGGCCCGGAGCGCCC
>JBAXFC010000560.1:0-2474 GCA_037140135.1 Chloroflexota bacterium | reverse complement strand
CACAGCGCGATGCCCGCCGCGGCGAGGACCACGAGGCCCGTGGCCAGGATGGCCCGGAAGGAGGCGTACTCGGTCGCGCCCACCGCGGCCGTGACGAGCGCCGCGACGAGGAGCCACGGGCCCAGGATGCGCAGGAGCTTGGTCGTCACCATGGGGAAGGCGAGGCGTGGCTGGAGCGGGGAGAGGAGTTCGGTGTGGCGGGAGAAGAGCTGCCAGTTGCCCCGAGCGATGCGGGCGAGCCGCCGGTAGACCGCGTCGGGGCCGGAGGTGGCGCCCTCGGAGGAAGCCACCTCGTGCACGTAGACCACCCGCCCGCCGTCGGCGCGGATGAGGGCCGGGAGCAGGAGGTCGTCGTTGACGGTGCCGCTCGGGAGGGCGGGGACGGCGGCCCGGCGCGCCAGGTAGCAGGCGCCGTGAGCGCCCACCACCAGCCCCCGGTCCGACTCGGCCTTCTTGAGCGCCGTCATCATCCGCCAGTAGGCCCCCTCGCCACCCTCCTGACCGAGGGTCTCGTAGCGGGGAACCGCGACCGCGATCTCGGGATCGCGCATCTCCTCGAGGAGGGCCGGCACGACGTCGGCCCCGATGGTGGCGCCGGCGTCGGTGAAGAGGACGAACTCGCCCTTGGCCTGCCGGGCCAGGTCGGTGATCACCGCGGCCTTGCCGCGCCGGACGCCCCGGTCGACGAGCCGGACGCGGGGGTCGCGGGCGGCCGCCGCGAGCACGATGGAGGCGGTCGCGTCGGTCGAGCCGTCGGAGCCCACCAGCACCTCGCGGATCCGCTCCCGGGGCTCGAGGGCCAGGGTGGCCGCGAGCTTGGCGGCCAGCGTGGCGGCCTCGTTCCGGGCCGGGATGACGACGCTCACGTCCCCGGTCACGGGCGGACCCTTCTGCCCCTTGCGCCGCGGGAAGAGCAGCACCGCGAGCGGGTAGCCGGCGTAGGGGAAGAGGGCGAGGGCGCAGAGTGCGGCGAAGAGAATCCAGAGGGACAGCTCGCTCATCGTCGGTTCTCCGATGCGGTCGAGGCCCGCGAGGGGGCCGGGATGGACTGCACGCACTGCTCGAGCGCGGTGGCGCGGGCGCTCCAGGAGTCGCCGGCGACGGCGAGGCGCCGGGCCGCGCGGCTCCCGGGCGAGTCGACGGCCGCCTCCTCGGCGAGCTCCGGCTCGACGGCCGGCTCGGGGACCACGGCCGAGGACGGCACGTGGTCGGTCAAGGTCGCGGCGGGCGAGTACCACGTCCGGTTCGACGACCCGGGCGGCGGGTACCTCCGACGCTGGTACGGGGCTGCGGGCGCGGTGGAGACCGTGGCCGGCGCCACGCTCGTCGTCGTCGGTGCCACCGACGTCACCGGCATCGATGCCACCCTGCCGGCCGCGCTCCACATCCGGGGCACGGTCCACCAGGCCGGCGGCGTCAAGCCATCGGTGGGCACGAGCCTCGTGGCCTCGACGCTCGCGGGCACCTTCGTCGGCGCGACCAGCACGGGCATCGACGGCTCCTACGTGCTGCCGGTCGGCCCGGGCACGTACACGGTCAGCCTCTCGGTCGAGGGCTCCCCCACCCTCGACGGCTGGATCGGGACGGGCGGCTTCACGCTCGACGAGGCCGCCGCCGCGCAGATCGTCGTGGCCGCCGCTGACGTCAGCGGCAAGGACGTCACCCTGCCGGCCCTGCGCCACATCGGCGGCACGGTCACCCGGACGGGCGGAGGCGCGCTGCAGGGCATCGAGGTCACCGCGTATGCGGACGGCGGTGGCTGGTCGTGGAGCACGGTCACCACCGACTCCCTCGGACGCTACAGCGTCACCGTGTACGCGGGGACCTGCACGCTGGGGTTCTCGGACCCCGCCGACCTCGTCGTCCCAGGCTACTGGTCCGCGGCGGGCCTGGTTGCCGACGGCGCGGATGCGGAGGTGGTGGACGTGACGGCCGCCGATGCGACGGGCAAGGACGTCGTGATGACGTCGGCGCTCCACATCCGGGGCCAGCTTGCGCGGGCCGGGGGCCACCCGGCCGACGGCGTGAGCGTGGAGGTCTACCTCGCCGATGGGACGACCTTCGCGGCCTCGACCGTCAGCGACGCGTCCGGTGACTACAGCGTCCGGGTGGACCCGGGCGACTACGCGCTCCTGTTCGGTGCAGGCGGCCCCTACGTCCCCTGCTGGTACGCCGCGGCCGCCTGCCAGGCAACCGCCGGCACGGCCGACACGGTCACCGTGACCGCCGCCGACCACACGGGCATCGACGCCGTCCTGACCGGCAAGCACTCGATCACCGGGGTCGTGCTCGACGGTGCCGACGCCGCGCTGCCGGGCATCCGGGTCACGGCCTACGACGGCACCGGGTCGGCGGCAGCCTCCGCGATCACCGACGCCGGCGGCGGCTACGCCCTGCCGGTCGCCGACGGCACGTACCACGTCGCGTTCCGCCATCCGATCGGCGTGCTGGCCAACGGCTGGTACACGGGCGCC
>JBAXFC010000559.1:0-2477 GCA_037140135.1 Chloroflexota bacterium | reverse complement strand
ACATCATGCTGGTCAGCGTCCGGGAGCGGACCCGCGAGATCGGCATCCGCAAGGCGATCGGCGCCCGCAACCGGGACATCCTGCTCCAGTTCATGGTCGAGGCCCTGGTGCTCTCGGTCCTCGGAGGCCTGATCGGCATCGTCGTGGGGCTCGCCGTCTCGGCTCTGATCGGGGCCATCGCCGGCTGGGGCTTCGCCTTCAACCCGCTCACTCTCGTCGTCGCGACCGTCTTCAGCCTGGTCGTCGGCGTCGTGTTCGGCGTCTGGCCCGCGCGGCAGGCCGCCCGCCTCAACCCCATCGCCGCGCTGCGCTTCGAGTAGAGGAGTTTCCGATGACCGATCCGACGAACAGCAACTGGGCCCAGCCCGAGGGCGGGAGCAAGCAGCAGGCCCCCGCCCCGAACCCCCTGGTCGCGCCCAGGAAGAAGCAGGCGGGCGGCAACCTCACCAACATCCTCCTCATCGTGGCCGCGCTCGTGGGCGTCGGCGGGATCGCGTTCGCCGGCGGGCGGGCCACAGCGCCGGTCGCCGCGAGCGGGCGCAACGGCCAGGGCTTCCCGAACCGCAGCTTCACGCCGGGCCAGGGTGGACCGGGCGGTTTCGGCGACCGTGCGGTCACCGTCAGGGGCACCGTCAAGAGCGTGAGCGGCACCACCCTGGTGATCACGACGGCCGACGGCAGCGAGACCACCATCGACACGTCCTCCTCGACCTACCACACCCAGGCAGCCGCGGCGGCGACCGATGTCGCCATTGGGGCCAGCGTGCAGGTCTCGGTCACGGGCTTCGGGGGATTCCGTCCGGACGCAAGCGGCGGCCCCGGCGGCCCCGGCGGCCCCGGCGATCCGGGTGCGAACGGCGGCCCGGCTGCGGGTGGAGCCATCGCCGCGACCGACGTGATGATCCTGGCCAGATAACCGCCCACAGGGCGTGTTCACATCGCCGACCCCGGCGTCTGTCCGACGCCGGGGTCGGCCATGTCCGACACGATTGCGAGGGAATGGCCGATCCACAGCCGCAGGTCCATCGGCGACGATCGTCTCGGCACCAAGACTGCCGCAGATCCAACCTCCCTTGCCGCGTACCCGGCCGCTCGGAGCTCTCTCACGGTATGGACCTCCCGTTCCTGGGCTATGCCCACGACTGCATCGTCAACGGCACCGTCACCCTGCGCGAGCAGCGCATGGCGGACCTCGTCCGCGACCGGGAGCTGATCGCCGTCCGCGACATGGAGGTCGATGCCCTGTCCGATGGGCGCCGGCTCCACCACCCGGCGCTCGACCTCCACTGGCATGAGCTCGTGCTCCTCGCCGCGACCGGCCCGCAGGGCGATCCGTCGCTCCGCTTCTACGCCACGCGCCGCCACCCGGTCCATGCGCAGGTCGGCCCCTACGAGATCGCCGGCTACCTGCACGCCCCGGTGGCCGTCGATCCCTTCGCGTTCGCCCGGCATCGGAGCACGATTCCGTTGACCGAGGCGGCCGTCGCCTTCCGGGTGGGCAAGCGGACCGAGATCCACCGTCACGAGGCGCTCCTGCTCAACGGCGCCTATCGCACCCATCTCGCCTCCGTGGCGGACGGCGTCGTCCGCCATCTCGTCAGCCGCGCGAACGTCGATCCATTCGCGCTGCAGCGCCGATGGGGCGGGGAGTCCATGCCGGACCTGCGCGGCAACGTCATCCGGCTCGGCAGCCCGGAGCGGGCCACCGCCTGAGCACGGGGAGAGCCCCGCGCGCCACGAACGGACACGCGGGGCTCCGGGTCGAGCATCCGGCCTCTCGGCCTTCGGCCGGAGCTCGGCATGTGGTGCGGCAGGCGAGCATCCCCCGAGGGGTGGAACGCCCGGGTGGTCAGGCGGCCCGGCGATCCCTGCCGGCAGGCGGCGGCGTCTTCGCGATCACGGGCTTCGTGGCCGGTCTTGCACCCGCCCCGTCGAGCTCCATCGAGGCCACGGCCCCGTCGAGGTCGAAGCGCGACGCGATGTCGTGGAGCTCGGCCGCCATCTCGGCGAGCTTCGCCGCATCGGCGGTGAGCAGGTTGACCTGCGCCGTCATCTCCTGGGTGGCCGAGGAGACCTCGTCGGCCGCCGCCGCATTCTCCTCGGAGAGCGCAGCGATGCTCCCGACCGTGCCTGTCACCGAGGCTGCGTTCGTGCGCATGGCCCCGGCGCCCTGGCGCGTCTTGGCGGCGATGCCGCCGATGACGTCGATCGCCCCGACGACGCCCGATGACGCCTCGTTCATGGAGCTCACCGCCGCGCGGATCCGCTGGACGGCGGTGTCGGTGGCCGCAGAGGAGGCCCTGATCGCCCCGAGCGCCTCGCCGGACTGGGAAGCGAGCGTGGCACCCGCCTCGACGTCCTTGGCGCCCGACTTCATCGCGGCCACGGCCTCGGTCGTGCCCTTCTGGACCTCGTTGATCAGCTGGGCGATCTCCTTGGTGGCACGCCCTGAGCGCTCCGCGAGCTTGCGGACCTCG
>JBAXFC010000558.1:0-2488 GCA_037140135.1 Chloroflexota bacterium | reverse complement strand
CTGCAGTCCCTGTGCTTGAGGACCTCCTCCGGCTCGGCGCCGACCGGGCCACGCTGCTCAGCGATCCGGCCTTCGCTGCCGGCGACGCGCTCGTGGACAGCCGGATCGTGGCCGCCTACCTGCGCGGCATGTCGTTCGACTGCATCCTCGCGGGCACCCGCTCCGCCGATGGAGCCCGGTCGGAGATGCCGCCGCTCCTTGCCGAGCTCCTCGCGCTTCCCCAGGTGTCAGACGTGATCCGGGTCGACACGGCCTCCCTGGCCGAGGGTGCTCCGCTCGTGGACGTCGATGAGGGCAGGCAGCTGGCCACCTACCGCGTCCGCCTGCCCGCCATCCTCGCCCTGCAGCATCATCGGACCCAGGTGCTGCCCTATGTCCGCCTCCGCGATGCGGGGACCGATGTCAGTGAGCGGCTCCAGGTCGTCGATCGACACCAGCTGGGCCTGGCGGCTGCCGAGGTCGGCCTCGACGGGTCGATGACACGGTTGCTGGCCAGAGGGCTGGCGCGGCGACCGGAGCAGCTGGTCGTCCGCTGCGATGACGCGGGGATCGAGCAGGTCTACGCGTTCCTGCAGCGTCGGGGCCTGGTCTAGCGTGAAGCACGTCCTGCTGTTCTCGGGCGATGCGGGGCCGGTCGGGCTCGCCGAGCTCCTGGCCGCCGCGCACCGGCTCTACGGGCAGGCCGACGACGAGACCACGTGCGTCGTTGCCGATCCCGGCACCCTTGCGGGCGACGCAGGGGCCGGGTCGCGTGTCCAGGGCCTGGCCCGTGCGCTCGATGCGCTGCACCGCGACGCAGGCTTCGACGCCATCCTCTTCCGCGACTCACCCCTCGCCGGCATGCTCGCCCCGAGGCTGGCCGCGCGGCTGGGTGCCGGGCTGGTCACCGAGGTGGTGGACATCGATCACGGCGAGGTCTTCGTCCGTCGGGTGGGCGGCGGCGGGCCCGCGATCCTGGTCGCACGTCGAGCCGAAGGCCCGATGGTCGTCATCATCCGGCCGGGCGCGTTCCCGCCGGAGCCCACGGGGCGGGAGGCGACGAACACGACCGTGCTGGCCGCACACGGGGAGGCCGGCGAGACCGATGCGCCGGTGGTCCTCGTGGGCCGCCGCCCGAAGGATCCCCCCACCGACATCAGGGATGCCGAGATCCTGGTCTCGGGCGGCGGTGGCGTCCTCGAGTCCTTCGACGAGCTGGCGAAGCTCGCCACCGCCATGGGCGGCCTCGTCGCCGCGAGCCGCCGCGTCGTGGACCTCGGTGTCGCCGACCGCGCGATCCAGGTGGGGCAGTCCGGCAGGACCGTGAGCCCGAGGCTCTACATGGCCATCGGGATCGACGGCTCGGGCCAGCACATCGAGGGGCTTGGGGACATCGAGTCCATCATCTCGGTCAACACGAACCGGCATGCGCCGATCTGCAGCATCTCCGATGTCGTCGTCGAGGGCGACGCGACCGACTTCATCGAACGCCTGTGCCGTCGTCTCGCCGAGCGGACGACGGCTGAACCGGAACCGTAGGAGGAGCCTTGGACATCAGCGACTTCGGGACCGATCTCTTCTCCGTCAAGGGGAAGAACGCGATCGTGACCGGCGGCAACAGCGGCCTCGGACAGGCGTTCTCGCTCGCCCTGGCGAAGGGTGGGGCGAACGTCCTTGCGGCCAGCATGGTCGATGACGGGGGCGAGACCCAAGGGCTCGTCGAGGCCTGCGGCGTGGCCTACAGGCACCTCCACGCGGACCTCACGCAGCCGGGCGAGTGCCTGCGCATCGTCGATGACTGCGTCGCCACCTGGGGCAGCGTCGACATCCTGGTCAACTGCGCCGGGATCTCGATCAACATCGAGGACGTCACCCAGTTCACCCGCGTCCCGTGGGACAAGATGGTGGCGGTGAACCTGACCGCCGCCTTCGAGATGACCCACGAGGCCTGCAAGCACATGATCGAGCAGCGGAGCGGCAAGATCATCAACATCGCCTCGCTGTACGCGTTCCTTGGCGGCCAGTGGGCGCCGGCCTATGCCGCCACCAAGCACGGCATCGTCGGCCTGACCAAGGCCATGTGCGATGAGCTCGCGCAGTTCAACATCCAGGTCAACGCCATCGCGCCCGGCTACTTCGCGACCAAGCTCACCGCGAAGACCCAGGCCGATCCCGTGCGCAACGGCGCCATCCTCGCCCACACGCCCGCCGGTCGATGGGGGGACCTTGCGGACCTGATGGGTGCCTGCCTGTTCCTCGCGAGCCCCGCCTCCGCCTATGTCAACGGGCACACGCTCACCGTTGACGGCGGCTACCTGGTCCGCTAGGACCAAAGGACGAACCCATGTCGGACGTGTACTTCATCGGGGTGGACGGCGGGTCCCAGAGCACGAAGGTCTCGATCTTCAGCCAGGCCGGCGATGTCGTCTGCAGCGCCAGCGAGCCCCTGCGGCCCATGGTGTCCCGCAAGCCTGGCTACATGGAGCACCCCGATGACGACCTGTGGGAC
>JBAXFC010000557.1:0-2508 GCA_037140135.1 Chloroflexota bacterium | reverse complement strand
CGTTCTATTCCGCGCCCGACCACCCTGGCCCCCCCTGTTGGTCGCAAGCCACCAGTCCGCGTGAGGCCCTCTTGCCGGCTTGAAAAGGGGCGAGTTACCCGACCCGAACACCGATGTGCCACCATCCGTCCATGCGCGCCAGGAAAGCCCTGCGTCCCCCGAAGAAGTCGGTGAAGAAGCTGCGGATTCCGGCCAACGTGAACGCTGAGATCGCTGCATCGTGATCACCGCGATCGGGCATGGTGATCGGAGCGAAGCGACGCTGGCAGGTTCACTTGTCGGACACGGATTCCTCCTTTCGTCGGGATGGTCCCTTTAGCACGAGGCGATGGGCGTTGTGGAGGACGCGGTCGCAGACGGCGTCGGCGACGGTCGGGTCGCCGATGTGGTCGTGCCACTTGTTGGTCGGCACCTGGCTGGTGAGGATGGTGGAGCGGGCGCCGTGGCGGTCCTCGACGATTTCGAGGAGGTCGCGGCGCTCCTGGTCCTTTGGCGCGGCCAGGCCCCAGTCGTCGAT
Source organism: Chloroflexota bacterium (assembly GCA_037140135.1). Lineage (GTDB taxonomy): Bacteria > Chloroflexota > Limnocylindria > Limnocylindrales > CSP1-4 > CAIXZV01. The sequence continues at coordinate 1,991 of JBAXFC010000557.1, read as the reverse complement.
GACGAGCACGTCGACGCGGGCAAATCGGGCGAGCAGGTTGGCGAAGGTGCCGTCGGCGTGTGCCAGGGTGAGCTCGTCGTTGAGGCGGGTGGCCCGGCGGTAGATGGCCCGGTAGCCCTTGCGGCACGCCTGCTGGGCGATGGCGCAGGCGACGTAGGTCTTGCCTGTCCCGGTGGCGCCAGTGATGACGACGTTCTGGTGCTCCTCGACCCAGCGGCAGGTGGCCAGTTGGCGCACGGTGGCCTTGTCCAACTCCCGGCGTGGCGGGTAGTCAATGCCCTCGACGCAGGCCCCCGAGATCCGCAGCTTGGCCTCCTTGAGCACGCGGTCGAGCCTCTTGTTCTCTCGGTAGAGCCATTGCGCGTCGATGAGCATGCCGAGCCGCTCGTCGAAGCCGAGCCGTTGCATCTCGGGGTCCTTCTGCTGCTCGGCCCAGGCCGCGGCCAGCGCGTCGAGGCGCAGGGCCCTGAGGTTGTCCATGGTGAGTTCCGCGATCATGTTCGTCTCCTGTCAGTGAAAGTAGTCACCGCCACGGATGTTCTCGTGTGCGGCGGGGGTGGGGCCCTCGGCCTTCTCCTCGGCCGGCGAGGGCAGCCGGTCGAGGCCGTTCTTCAGGATCGATTCGACGTGGCGGTACGATCGTGCGCGTACCGCGCCGGCGCGGCCCGAGGCCGCCTCCAGCCGGTCGTTTCCGTACCGCTTGGCGAGCCGCAGGATGCCCAGACAGGAGCGGTAGCCCTGCTCTGGGTGGCGTCGCTCGGCGAGGATGGCCTGGACGAGCGCCTCGGTCTTCGGGCCCACGGAGGCGCCCCAGTGGACGATGCGCGAGGGCGTCCACTCCAGGTGCTTCTGGTGCGCCTTGGGCATGTGCTCCGGGTTGGTGGTGTGCTTCCCCCGCTGGTGGCTGCGCAGGTGGGAGGCGACGCGCTCGCCGCGGAGCAGCAGTTCCACGGTGGTGGCCGTGATTCGCGCCTCCAACTCTTCGTGCACCAGGGCGTGCGGCGCCGAGTAGTAGTGGTGGTCGATCTCGGCGTGGTAGTCGATGTTGAGCCGCGCCCTCTTCCACTCGCTGTAATCAAAGGGCGTCGCCGGCAGCGCCTTCAGCGCCGGACGGTCGAGCCGCTCGAACAGTTCGCGCCGGCTCGCCCCGTAGATACGCATCCTCCGGTCGTTGAGCCCCTCGAGCCGATCCGCGATCCGCTCATTCAACGCCGCCAGCGAGAAGAAGGTCTCGTGCCGCAGTCGCGCCAAGATCCATCGCTGCGCGATCTGCACCCCAACCTCGACCTTGGCCTTGTCGCGAGCATGGGCCGGGCGGGCCGGCAGCACCGCCGTCCCGTAGTGGAGCGCCATCTCCTCGTAGGTCCGCTGGATACCCGGCTCGTAGCGGCACGCCACCACCACGCCGCTCTTCAACTGGTCCGGGACCAGTGCGCCGGCCACGCCGCCGAGGAACCGGAAGGCCCGCAGGTGGCTCGCGATGAAGTCCGGGCCGCGCTGGGTCAGGGTCGCCTCCGCGAAGGTGTAGTTCGACGCGCCCATCACCGCGATGAACAACTCGACGTCGATCACTTCGCCGGTGTCCGGGTCGACGATGTGCGGCTTCTTCCCGGAGTAGTCGACGAAGAGCTTCTCGCCAGCCCGATGCTCCTGCCGCATCGTCAGGCCGCGGCCCTTCAGCCAGGTCCGGTAGTGCTCGCAGAACTGCGTGTACCGGTAGCCGTCCGGCTGCTTCTCCAGGTACTCGAGATGGAGCAGTTCGAGCGTGACGCCCGGCCTCTTCCGCTCGGCGTGAAGGTACTCGAAGGCCGGCATCGGCCGCGCTGGCGGCTCCGTCTTCGGGCCGTAGATCCGTTCCTCCAGCGCCGTGTCCGTGAGCGCCTGGGCCTGCGCCCAGTCGAGCCCGGCCCCCTTGGCCCGGCCCAGCGTCATCGCCACCGCGCCGAGCGACTGCCCCACGCTCGCCGCGATCTCGCGGTGCGTCCGGTCCA
>JBAXFC010000556.1:0-2510 GCA_037140135.1 Chloroflexota bacterium | reverse complement strand
GCTCGCCCCGCGAGCCTACGGGCGCCTGCTCGCCCCGCGAGCCTACGGGCGCCTGGCGATGTCATCCTGCTCGCCCGGTGGCCTGGATCGCACCTTCTCGGCTCGAGATGGCGCGTTCCTGCTCCGCACATGGCCGGTCTGGCGACGGCGGGCGCCCGTTTGCCCGCCTGACGACCGGCGGCGGAGTTCCCTGCGGCATCGGGCGGACCCGGGCGGCGGCGGAGTTCCCTGCGGCCGCGGCATGGGCCCACCGGACCCGGGCGGCATCGGGCTCTGCGGCCGCGGCATGGGCCCAGCGGACCCGGGCGGCTTCGGGCTCTGCGGACCCGGGCGGCATCGGCCGGCGGCGGAGTTCCCTGCGGCCGCGGCATGGGCCCAGCGGACCCGGGCGGCTTCGCGCGGACCCGCCCGGACCCGGGCAGCCTCGGGTCAGGCCCCAGCGCTCTCGCCCGCGTCCTCCCCGTCCTCCCCGTCCTCGTCCGGCTTGCCCGGCCAGACGAACCACGGCCGGTCGCGCATCAGCAGCAGCACCACGAGCACGTCCAGGCCGCCGAACATGAAGCCCTGGGCGGATCCGGAGGTGAACAACAGGAAGCCCGCGATCGCGGCCACGTTGACAGCCACCAGCCAGCCGCGCCTGAAGTAGACGAGCGCGCCCAGCACTGCGGTCCCGATGCCGATGGCCAGCGAGAGCAGGGCCAGCGTGCCCGGTTCCTCGCCGCGCGCCTGGAGGGCCATCGTCGCCTCCACGGTCTGGAGCGTGCTCACGATGCCGCCCACGGCCATGATCGTTGCCGCGAGCACCACGGTCATCGGGCGCGGCGGCCGCTCCGGCTCGGTGGCGGCGTCCGCGTCGATCTCGGCGTCGGAGGTTGCGAACCCGCGCGGATCGCTGCCCGACCGCCCGATCAACGGACCGGCTCGAGGGCGATGAGGTAGCCGCTGCGCGCGAGCAGCGAGGGGAACGGCACGTACCCGTCGAGGCCGCCGCCCACCGTCACGGCAGGAGCCGCGGGCACGGCGGCCGGATCCCCGCCCACGGTGGCCACCAGCCGCGCGGTCACCGGCCCGCACAGCGGTCCACCACGGAGGTCGAGGCGGTACGCGTCGACGGGCTGGTCGCCCACGTTCACGACGGAGAGCAGCACCTGGTCCGCGGTGGTCCGCAGCCACGCGGTCACGGGCTCCGCGCCGCCCTCCACGAGCGTCGTGGACCCGGCCTGCAGCGCGACGTTGGCACCACGGACGCCGATCAGGTCCCGGTACGTGGACAGGAGGCTGGCGGGATCGCCGGACTCCGAGGCCACGTTGACCCCGACGAGGTCCCCGGACAGCGGCTCCCACGGCGTCACGTCGGAGAAGCCGGCCGCCGGCGGGTCGACGGTCCAGAGCATCGGCGTCCGGATCCGCTCGTCGGGCTTCGTGCCCGTCATGCCGATCTCCTCGCCGTAGTACATGAAGGCCGTGCCGGGCTCGGTCAGCAGCAGGAAGGCCGCGAGCTTCGCAGACGGCAGGTCCCCGTTCAGCTCGCTCATGATCCGGGCCTGGTCGTGGTTGGTCAGGATGGTCGCACCCTGGTTGGCGGGCCACGCCGCCACGGTATCGCTCAGGCCCGTCACGAGCGGCGCGGCACGGCCGTTCTGGAGCGCCAGCCTGGTGCCGGTCGCGAGGCCGAAGTCGAAGGTCAGGTCCAGGCTGTCGGGCACGTACGAGGAGGCGATGGAGGCCGGGTCCCAGACCTCGCCGACGAGCATGGAGCCCGGCTTGACCGCGTCCACGCTCTGCTTGAAGCCGGCCAGCCAGGCCTTCGTCTCGGGCGTGTTGGTCTGGACCTTGCCGTCCTCGATCAGGTGCTTGGCGGCATCGAGCCGGAAGCCGTCCACGCCCATGTCCGAGAGCCAGAACCGGGCGATGTCCTGCAGCTCCGCGGTGACGTCGGGGTTGCGCAGGTTGAGGTCCGGCATGCCGTCCCAGAAGACACCGTAGAACCAGCGCTTGCCGGCGGGGTGCCAGACCTGCTGGCCGCCCGGCCCCAGGTACGCCGGCTTCGAGTCCGACCAGACGTACCAGTCGTCGTGCGCGGAGCCCGGGGTGATGGCGTCCTTGAACCACGGATGCTGGCTCGACGTGTGGTTGAGGACGAGGTCGAGGATCACCTTGATGCCGCGCGCGTGGGCGGCGGCGAGGAACGCCTTGAAGTCGGCGTTGGTGCCGTAGTCCTGCTCCACCTTGCGGTAGTCGATGACGTCGTAGCCGTGGTAGCTGGGCGACTGGGCGATGGGCATCAGCCACAGACCGGTCACGCCGAGGTCCGTGGTGGTGGCCGGGTCGCCGTCGTTGAGGTAGTCGAGCTTCGCGGTCAGGCCCTTGAAATCGCCGATGCCGTCGCCGTTGCCGTCCGCGTAGCTGCGGACGAAGGCCTCGTACCAGACCCGACCGTTCCAGTCGTGGGTCTGCGGGGTGGTGCCGGGCGTGCAGGCGCTGCCCGGCGCACCGGTCGGGGAGGGGGC
>JBAXFC010000555.1:0-2512 GCA_037140135.1 Chloroflexota bacterium | reverse complement strand
GAGCGAGGCGATCGCACCCACCGAGAGGTCGATGCCGCCGGTCAGGAAGGTGATCGTCTGGCATGCGCCGAGGACCGAGAGCGGGATGGCGGCCCGCACGATCACGCCCGTCCAGTTGGCCGTGATGGTCTCCGGGCGGACCATGAAGATGACCAGGACGAGGAGGCCCAGGAGTCCGAACAGCGGGATGATGGGCCTGTCGCGGAGCAGGCCGCGGAAGCCGGTCGAACGCAACGCCGCGTGGACCTCGTGGACCTCCGGGGCGCCGGCGATGCCGCTCATGGGCGGGCCCTCCTGATCTCGACGAAGGACCCGATCATGACCACTCCGATGAGGATGGCGCCCTGGAGGACGGTGGCGAGGTTGGAGTCGAGCTTGAGGAACGTCATGTCCGTCCGGATCATCTGGAGGACCGCGACGCCCACGATGGGCCCGAAGACGCCACCGCGTCCGCCGGCAAGGCTGACGCCGCCGAGCACGATGGCCGCCACGCTCATCAGCGTGTAGGGGCCTGGGACCGGGGTCCCGATGCCGGTCGTCGCCGTCAGCGAGAGACCGCCGAGCGCTGCGAACAGGCCCATCAGGGCGTAGGCCATGACGCGCGTCGGGCCGACCGCGACGCCGGACCGGAACGCGGCCAGGCGCTTGCTGCCGATCGCGTAGATCGAGAGGCCGAGGCGGGTGCGACTGACGGGGATCCAGACCAGCGCCACGACGACGAGCATCACCACCGTCGACTTCGGGATCCACTCGCTGCCGAGCGGCCCGGCGACCAGCTCCTTGAGCCAGGCTGCGGTCGCGCCGCCGGGGCGCACGAGCACCAGCAGCGAGCAGCCGGCCCAGACGAACGACATGGCGAGCGTGACGACGATGTCCGGCACCCGGGTGAAGACCACGAGGCCGCCGTTCACCATGCCCAGCAGCATGCCCAGGACCAGGACGGCCAGGACGATCCCGACCGACGCCGCCTCGGCGGAGCCCGGGCTCTGGTCGATGGCGCTCTTCATCAGGGAGGCCGAGATGACGCTCGTGAGCGCCATCAGCGAGCCGATCGAGAGGTCGATGCCGCCCGACATGACCACGATCGCCTGGCCCACGGCGGCAAGCGCCAGCGGGAGCACGGCGATGCCGAGGTTCTGGACCGCCGAGGCGCCGTAGGTGGGGTTGATGACCTTGGTGAAGAGCAGCAGGACCGCGAGGAAGCCGAGCAGGCCGAGCGTCCAGGTGTTCTTGCGCAGGACGGTCAGGATCGGGTTGGGGCGCGCGATCACCGTTGCGGGGGTCCCGGCGGTCATCGGGCGGCCTCCGGCTGCGAACCGGCGGGCTCCGGCGGGGTCCCGCCCGCTGGAGCCGGCCCGGGGATCTCCGCGTCCGAGCGCAGGTTGTAGGCCGCCCGCAGGAGCGTGGGCTCGTCCGCCTCGGCGACCGGGATCTCGGCCACCAGGCGTCCGTTGAAGATCACGATCGCCCGGTCACAGGCAAGCTGGATCTCCTTGAGCTCGGAGGTGTAGAGGAGGACCGCCGCGCCGGCCTCGGCGAGGTTCCGGAGGAGCACGTAGATCTGCTGCTTGGTCCGGATGTCGATGCCGCGGGTCGGGTCGAAGCAGAGCATGGTCTTCACGCCACCGGCGACCCAGCGGGCGATGGTGACCTTCTGCTGGTTGCCGCCCGACAGGCGGCGGACCTCGCCCTGCGCCCGGGTGTCGATCTGGAGCGTGTCGATCGCGCCATCGACAAGGTGCTTCTCGCGGCCCAGGCGGATCGGTCCCCAGGAGGGGAGGCGGGTCGTGAACGGGAGGGCGATGTTGTCACGCACGGACTGCTGCATGAGCAGCGCCTCGGCGCGGTCGGCGGGCACGTAGACGAGGCCGGCGCCGATGGCATCGGCGGGATGCCGGAAGCTGACGGGCTTGCCATCCACCGCGAGCTCGCCGGTCTTGGGCCGGGCCGAGCCCGAGAGGATGTCGAACAGCTCGTCCTGGCCCTGCCCCTCGAGCGCGACCACCCCCAGCACCTCGCCGGGATACAGGTCGAACGAGACGTCGTGGAGCTTGGTCCCCAGGGCAAGGGTCTTCGCTGAGACGCGCGGCGCGATGCCGGCAGGGCGGATCCCGCGGGTCAGGTGCGCGCCGCCCTGCATGTCCGCAACGACCTGGCCGAGCATCAGCTCGACGATCTTCTCCTCGGAGCCCTCGGTCACGTCCACGACGCCGACCGTCTCGCCTTCGCGCAGCACGGTGGCACGGTCGCAGACGGCCGCGATCTCGATCATGCGGTGGGAGATGAAGATGACGCAGCGCTCGGTCCCGCGGACGCGGCCGACGACGTCGAGCACGCGCTCGGTGAGGTTCGCGGGCAGCGCCGCCGTCATCTCGTCGAGCATCAGGATGTCGGGCTCGATGGCGAGCGCCCGAGCGAGGTCGATGATCCGCAGCGAGGCCAGGGGCACGCGGCGCGCCTGGTTGCCGAGATCGAGCCCGCCCAGGCCGAGCTCGCCCAGCCAGTAGTTGAA
>JBAXFC010000554.1:0-2517 GCA_037140135.1 Chloroflexota bacterium | reverse complement strand
GGCCGGGCCATCGGCGTCCGCGGATCCCGCGGCCGTCACGGTCATGTCGCCGCCGGAGCTCGTTGCCGCCCTCGGTGCAGATCGCGCCTCCTGGATCGGCAGGCTGGTCGTGGTCGATGGACGGGTGGCGCTCGATGCCGGCCGGACCTGCGCAGCTGACGCCGACTGGTGCACGCTCGGGACGCTTGACGGGACGGGGGAGCGGGTCCTCGCCACCGGCTACACCAACGCGCTGCTGCTGCCCGACACCGACTTCCCGACCACGGGTGTGATGGCGCTGGTCGTGCGGGAGACCGGCCTTGAGTACCTCGGCTACATGGGGTATCCCGATGGCGTCTCGTTCGAGGCGCCGGTCGCCTCGTTCATGGACATGAGCCAGGTCCCGCGCGGCCCGATGGTCCTGATCACGAGCGGCTGGCTGGTCGCGGGCTTGCCGACCCCGTGCCCGGCGCAGCTGCCGCCGGCCCCGCAGGACACGCCGTTCGAGCCGTGTCCCCCGGCCTGGCTTGCCGGGGAGGACGTCCAGCCGGTGGTTGTCTCCGGGGGCTCTGTCACCTACGTCGAGCCGGACCCCGGGTTCCATGTCCAGTACGGCGCCTACGGGGACTTCGCCGCCGACCCCGCCTACGGTCCCGTCGGCATCGCCGAACCGAAGTTCGGGTCGTACCTCGTGCGCCTGGTCTCTGACACCCGCGTCACCGAGGCGGAGGCGCCGCGCGGCTGGCAGGTGGTCGGGCGGCTCAGTCCCAGTCCTGCGATCGGGCCGTCGGGGAAGGTGGGGATCGTGGAGCCGTCGCCTTCGGCGGGCACGAGTCCGGCACCGGCCTACACGCTCGAGTGCGGCCCGCTCGCGGCCGATCCAGCCTCCTGCGCGAGAGCCGCGGTGGTCGCGGTGCGGCTCGCGCTCGGGGGGAGCGCAGCAGCCCCCGCCTCGGTGACGATCGTCGAGCCAGGCCCGGCGCCATCGTGCATGCCGAGCGGGCCGGTCGGTGGCTGCCGGGTGCCGGACATCATCGTGTGGGTCAAGCCCGCCGGTGACGGGCTTGCCGTGTCCGTGCCGCTCATCCGCACCGAACCCTCCGGCTGGATCAGCCCGGCGCAGATCCGATAGGGCGTGCTGAACTCGGCCCCGTGTCAGAAGCGGGGATGACGAGCGTGGCACTCCGCAGATCCGGCCGGTTCGGGGCATGAACCACGCTGCAGCACCCCCGTTCTGACCCACAGGCGTGTCAGCGGCGACCCGCCGACCGCGACGCCAGCGACGCCCGCGGGACTCAGCGACTGAGCGCGAGCTCCACGACGACTGCCAGCCCGAGTGGCGCCAGCCAAGTCCAGCGCAAGGGTGCGGGAGGTCGCCTCTGCGCTGCAGAATGGGGCCGACGCGCCGGGGCGCGCCCGTCAGCGGCACCGCTGGCTGGGCAATGGGGGAGGGTCATGGTCGGCAGGTTGGACCTCGATGCGGTGCAGGTCCGAGGGCGCCGGGCACCAGTGCTCGTGCCCCATCGAGAAGTCGATGCGCTCGAGACGAGCCTGGGCGTATCTGCGCCTGCGGGCTACAAGGAGTACATCACCCGACTCGGTGACGGCTGCTTGTTCACGCTCCTGCGGGTCCTGCCGCCGGCGGAGATCCTGGCCCGCCTCGACGAGCATCGCGGGCAGATGTCGGCGTTCTGGTTCTGGGATCCCGGGTCCACCGGGTTCGGACAGCTCGAGGCGATGACCTCGATCCCGGTCGCGGACACGCTTGACGGCACCGTCATCGCGGCCTGGCCGAGCGATCCCGTCCACCTGTTCGTGCTCGACCGGGACGGCGAGCGGGTGATCGCGGTCGAGGCCGACATCCTCCTGCTCGCAGAGTGGATCTGCACCGGCGGCCTCGGGCACTCGAAGGCTCGCAAGCGGATCTTCGAACCGATGGCGTCCGCCGTGCCCGAAGACTGGTGGGATGCGCGCGAGACAGCCGTCCCGAATGCCGCCACGTCGGATCACGCGTCGCCGGAGCCGGACCTGGCCCGGCCGCCGGCCGAGGTCCTGCTCGCATGCTTCGCCGAGCTTGAAGCCGCCGAGGTTGCCGCGATCGAGGCGCGAGGCGGACCGAGCGCCTTCGAGGGTCACGGCCCCGAGCCCGATGATCCCGCGGTTGCGCAGGCGGCCGCGAGGTTCGGCGCCGTCCGCCGGCGGTACTGTTCGCCCGGCCTTGCGCGCGCCCTCGGCGACTCGGCCGGGCTTTCGTCCGAGCCGCCGCATGGGGCCGAAACGATCCGTGTTCTCGAGGAGGAGCGGCTCCCCGGTGATCGCATCCGCATCCGGGCGGCCCATGGACGCGAGCCCTACACGTGGACGAACGACTACACGCTCGGGCAGGCCGGTGGCGAGAGGCGGATCATCGCCGAGCGGATGTCGTCGGAACCGGCCCGGGTGGTGGCCGACGAGCCATCGGGGGGGGCCGGACCCGGATCGGCAGGCCAAGCTCGCGGCGGCCATCGTCGAGGTGGAGCGCGACCCGGACGACTACTG
>JBAXFC010000553.1:0-2519 GCA_037140135.1 Chloroflexota bacterium | reverse complement strand
CGCGACGACCGCCGCGTGGCCCGTGGACAGGTCGTCGAGCACGATGACCTCGTGGCCGGCCGCGAGGATCGCGTCCACGGAGACGCCGCCCACGTAGCCCGCCCCGCCGGTGACCAGGACCTTCACGACGGCGTCTCCTCTGTTCGTCCTGCTGCATCCCGGGCTGCGGCCAGCGCCTCGATCGATTCGCCCCGGTAGGCGTGGATCTCGGCCAGCCGCTCTGCCAGCCGGCTCGCGGCCACGTTCTCCGGGTCGATCGCGAGCGCGCGGCGGGCCTGCCGCCACGCCTCGACGTCGTCCCCGCGCTCCAGCGCCACGCGCGCGATCCCCACGACCGCGATCGAGTTGCGCGGATCGGCCGCGGCGGCCTGGCGGTACAGCCGCTCCGCCTGGTCCACCAGGCCGACCGTCAGGGCGCGCTCCGCCTGGAGCAGGATCTCGATCACCGGTTGCGCGCCGCTTCGTCCATGTCGGCAAGCATGCCCTGTGCGAGCAGCAGGAGCGAGGCCCGCTCGTTGAGGCCGGGATCGTCCACCACCCGCTCCACGAGCGCGTCGATCATCCGCCCCAGGCGAGGCCCGGGCTCGAGGCCCAGCTCGCGCATCAGGTCCGTGCCGTCGATGGCGAGGGCGTAGCGGTCCAGCACGGCCCTGGCGGCCAGCTCGGCCTCGACGCGGGCGCGGAAGGCGGCCGTGGCCGGGTCATCGGGATCGGCGCCGCTGCCGAGGTCGTCCGCGCGGCGGAGGGCGAACAGCGCGTCGAGGTGGCCGGCGCCGATCCGCCCGATGAAGCGCCGGATCGCGGCGTCGGAGAGGGTGGGATCGGCCGTGAACATGTGGTGCCCCACGAGGCGGACCACGTCCTCGGCGACCGTACGCGGATAGCGGAGGCGCCGGAGGAGGTCGTCGGCAAGGTTGGCTCCCACCGCATCGTGGTGGTGGAAGTGGCCACCGGCGAGGGTGAACGGCTTGCCGATGTCGTGCACCAGGGCGGCGAGGCGGACGAGGGGCCGGTCTGCAGGCGCGGCGTCCACGGTGCGCAGGGTGTGGTCCCAGAGATCCTCGCCCGCGACCTTGTTCTGGGGGACGCCCCGCTGGGCGGCGAGCGCCGGGTCGATGACGGCGAGGAGGCCGGTGGCCCGGGCGAGCTCGAGGCCCACCGACGGGCGCGGGGCCGCGAGGAGCTTCTCCAGCTCGGCGCCGATCCGCTCCCCGGAGAGGTGGGCGACCAGCGGGGCGTTGGTCTCGATCGCGGCCAGCGTGACGGGCTCGATCGCGAACTCCAGGCCCGCCGCCAGGCGGACGGCCCGGATCATGCGCAGGGCGTCCTCGCGGAAGCGGGCATCCGGGTCGCCGACGGCGCGCAGGAGCCGGGCGTCGATGTCGGCGAGACCGTGGAACGGGTCGGCCAGGCGGTTCCGGCCGTCGTCGCCCCGGTCACAGCCCCACGCGATCGCGTTGACCGTGAAGTCGCGGCGGGCCAGGTCCAGGTCCACGCTGTCCCCGAACTCGATCCGGTGCGGCCGCCGGAAGTCGGCGTAGTCATGCTCGGAGCGGAAGGTCGTGATCTCGTAGACCTCGCCGTCCCTCCGGACCGCGACCGTCCCGAACCGGTTCTCGTAGACGGCGCCCGGGAAGAGCGCGACCAGGCGGTCCGGGCGGGCACCGGTGGTCAGGTCCCAGTCGGCGGGCTCCCGGCCGAGGAGCGTGTCGCGCACGCAGCCTCCCACCACCCAGCCGGCGTGACCCTGGTCGTGGAGGCGGTCGAGGATCGCGCGCACCCCGCCGGGGACCGCGGCCTCGAGGCGTGCGGCTGCCCCGGCTTCGTCGGGTGCGGCCATGCGCTAATTCCGGCCCAGGAACAGGTAGTCGCGCCAGGCCTCGTTGCGGTCGTTCTCGAGGTACGGCGTGAACAGGGAGTAGATGTCGCTCCGGGGCTCGAACGGCGGGCGCGCGAGGCGGATCTTCGCCTCCTCCGGGGTACGCCCGCCCTTGCGGTGGTTGCAGGCCTTGCAGGCGGCGACCAGGTTCTCCCAGCTGTGGGCGCCGCCCCGATGGCGGGGGAGCACGTGGTCGAGCGTGAGGTCGCTGCCCGTCCTGCCGCAGTACTGGCAGGTGTTCCGGTCTCGGGCGAAGATCTCGCGCCGGGTCAGCTTCACGCGCGGCCTCGGCCGGCGCACCTGGTGCTGGAGGCGGATCACGGACGGGGCGCGGAAATGGCTGCGCATCGACCGGATCTCGGCGTGGTCGTATTCCACGACCTCGGCCTTGGCGCCGAAGACCAGCCGGAACGCCCGCGGCAGGTTGCAGACGTTGAGCGGCTCGTAGTTCTGGTTGAGCACGAGGACGACGCCGTCCATCGGCCAAGACAGGCCAAGGCGGCCGCCGGGCGCCTGCGAGCGGCGTCCGGAAAAAGCGTTTCAGTTTCAAAGCCCATCACAGCCCAATGCCGTCCGGCGGAGTTTCTGGCGCTGGCGCGGTCTGGGCAGCAGCAGCCATCCCCTCAGTTTCCAATATGAG
>JBAXFC010000552.1:0-2531 GCA_037140135.1 Chloroflexota bacterium | reverse complement strand
CCACCGGGCTGCTGGTCGATGCCGCCGGAGCCGTGGGCGTCCAGACGCTGGACGAGTGGACCGGCTACTCGTCGTTCCTGTACGCGCAGGGCCTGCTCACCGATGCGTCCGGCAACGCGCTGTCGGCCGCGCCGGACTACGGCGCCCTGTTCACCAACGACTTCCTGCCCTGATGCGGCAGCGCCTGCCGGCCGTCGCCCTCGTCGCCGCGATCCTCGTGGCGTGGGAGGTCTACGTGCGCGCGGCCGGCGTCGATCCGGTCGTCCTGCCCTCGCCCTCGCGCATCGCCTGGGCGCTCTGGCAGTTCCGCGCCGATGCCGTCCGGCACGCCGTCCCGACCCTGATCGAGACGGTCCTGGGGTTCACGCTGGCCGTGGTCCTCGCGGTTGCCGCGGCCGTCGCGATGGACCGGACGCCGGCCGTCCGGCGTGCGGTTGAGCCACTCCTCGTCGCCTCGCAGACCGTGCCGGTGGTGGCGCTGGCGCCCCTGTTCCTGCTCTGGTTCGGGTTCGGGCTGGCGCCCAAGGTGCTGGTCGTGATCCTGGTCACGTTCTTCCCGATCGTGGTCGCCCTGCTCGACGGCTTCCGGAGCGTGCAGCCCGCCGCCGTGGACCTGCTCGGGTCCTACGGGGCAACCAATGGCCAGGCGTTCCGGAAGCTCCGCTGGCCGGCGGCGCTGCCGTCGTTCTTCATCGGTCTGCGGATCTCAGTGGTGTACGCCGTCATCGGCGCGGTCTTCGGGGAGTACGTGGGTGCGCGCGAGGGCCTGGGCATCTGGATGCAGCTGTCGCAGAACGCGTTCCGGACGGACCTCGTGTTCGCGGCGATCCTGGTCACGTCGGCCCTGTCGCTGACGCTCTACTGGGCGGTGGGGGTGGTGCGCCGGCTGGTGATCCCGTGGGCACCGGGGGTGCGTCACGAGCCCGACCTTGAGGACGAGCCCTTCGCGTAGGCGGCCCGACGCGTCCCCTGGCCCTGCCCTGCGCCGAAGACCGGCCCGAGGCCCAGCGCCCGCGGCCGCCCGCGCCAGGGTCGCGATGCCCGCGCCAGGGTCGCGATGCCCGCGCCAGGGTCGCGATGCCCGCGCCAGCGCCCGCGGCCGCCCGCGCCAGGGTCGCGAGGACGCCCGGGAGGCCCGCCGCCGGACGCTCCCCGCTCACATCCCTTCGCGCAGCAGCTTCCAGATCGCCCGCCAGCCGGGCCTCGACCCGTACAGCAGCACGCCCACCGCGTAGATCCGCGCGGCCACCCAGAGCGAGGCCCCGATCGCCGCCACGAGGAGCCCCACCGAGACGGCCACCTGCCACGGTTCGGCGGCGCCGACGGCGATCCGGCCCAGGATCATGAACGGGCTCAGGAACGGGAACACCGTGAGCCCGATCATCCACGGAGCGTGGATGTCGAGCAGGCCCATCGCCCCGTACGTGCCCACGATGTACCCGGCCGAGCAGAGCAGCGTGAGCGGCATGATCACCGAGTTGACGTCCTCACTCCGGCTGACCAGCGAGCCCGCCGCGGCGAACAGCGTCGCGTAGAGCAGGAAGCCCAGCGCGCCGAAGGTCGCGAACGCGAGCAGGAGCGACGGGGTGAGGCCCTGGGGCAGCTCCATCGCAGCCGCCGCGGATCCGAGGACCCGCTCCGTGACGGGTCCCTGGAGCAGGAGCGCCACCACCCCGGCCACGACCACGGCGCCGTACTGGGTGAGGGCCAGCGCCCCCACGCCGAAGACCTTCCCGGCGAGCAGCTGGAACGGGGTCGCCGCATTGAGGACGACCTCCATGACCCGGGAGGACTTCTCCTCGACCACGCTCTGGGCGATCCAGGTCCCGTAGAACATGATCATCATGAAGATCAGGATCGTCATCCCGAAGGCGAGCATGTCGGTGCTGACCGAGGTGACCAGGTCGGCGGACTGCCCGGGCTTCGACGGATCCGGGGCGACGGTCTCGAAGGCGGGCGGGGCGAACAGGGACGCCTGGTCGGCGGGGGCGATGCCCAGGCGTCCGAGCCGGTCCGCGACGGCCAGCGCGGCCGTGGCCTGGCGCAGGAGGGCTGCCGTCCGCCCGGTGCCCGCATCGCTGCTGTAGAGGGTGAACGCGAGGTCGCCGGCCGCGCTACGGGCAATGGCGAGCAAGGCGCCGTATTCGCCTGCGATCACCGCGGCACGCCCGGTCTCCACGTCCGCGACCGGCGTGACCACGGCATCCGACGACCCCGACGACGACCCCGACGACCCGGACCCAGCCGCGTCCGCGTTGAGCAGGAGCGAGAGCGACGCCGCCGCGTTCACGGCGAGCCCGGGCTCCGTCGAGGCGACCGCGATCCGTGTCGGGTTCCCCACCCCGAGCCGGGCCACGATCACCGGCAGGAACGCGATCGCGATCACGCCCACCACCAGCAGCACCGTCGCCAGCACGAAACTCCGGCTCCGGGCGCGGACGAGGTACTCCCGGCGCGCGATCGTCGCGACGTTGGCGGCACCCCGCCCGCGCGCGCTCATGCCCGCACCCCTGCGGCCAGCGTCCGCTCAT
>JBAXFC010000551.1:0-2570 GCA_037140135.1 Chloroflexota bacterium | reverse complement strand
GCACAGGCGTATGCCTCGCCCGTCACGACCTGGGTGAGGCGGGGCACGGAGGCGGCCGCTGCTGGAGGCACCGGGGCGATCCCGAACGCGAGCAGGAACGCCGCGACGACCGCCGTGGGCAACCGGACCATGGGCCTCGACCTCGTCTGCGCACCCGGTTGCCACGGCCCAGGACCTGGGCGTGCCGGTCCATGCAGGGTAGCGATCCGCGGGACTCCCCGTCAGCCCGTGAAGGTGGCCTACCATCACCGGCATGGCCAACGAGCAGCCCGCCTCAGGTGACATCAGCCTTGCCATGGAGTGGCTTGCGCGCAGGCTCGCGGACCTGCCCGGCCAGCCGCAAGCATCGTCGTCGGTGGACCATGGGCCGGGTGACCTCGCCCGCGGCGCCGGTCCGTCGGCAGCCCCGGCGTCCGGAACGGCCGCATCCACCGCTCCGGCGCGAAGCGCCCGAACCGCTGACGCGCCCTTGGCGCCTGCTGGGACGGCACGCACGGTGACCACGCCGGGCACAGCCGCGCCGCCACTGGCGGGCGCGACGTCGTCGGGCGCGCCCTCGGCGACCCCCCTGCTGGACAAGGTGGGCAGGGACCTCACGGCGCTCGCGCGTGCCGGCCAGCTGCCGCTCGTCCTCGGCCGGGAGGCGGAGATCGACGCCGTCATCGAGATCCTGGTCCGCAGCCGGCGCCACAATCCCCTGCTGGTCGCCCCTGAAGGCACCGGTCGCACGGCCATCGTCGAGGGCCTCGCGGCGCGGATCGCGGCCGGGCGCGTGCCGGCCCTCCTGGCCGACCGCCGGATCATCGAGGTCGCGGTGGGCGAGCTGACGGCGGGGACCCAGTACCGCGGGCAGCTCGAGGAACGCCTCGGTCAGCTCGCCGCCGAGGCGGCAACCCCGGGCGTCATCCTCTTCTTCCCGGACATCCACATGCTTGCGGGCGCCGGGGCCACGGAGAGCAGCGCCATGGGCGCCGATGCCATCCTCGGACCCGCGCTCTCCCGCGGCGAGATCACCGTGATCGGCACCACCACACCGGACGAGGACCGCCGCCGGATCGCGAAGAGCCCCACGCTCGCCGGCCAGTTCATGGCCCTCTCGGTCAGCGAGATCGACCGCGATCTCACCCGGCGGATCATGGCCGGCGTGAGGGATGCGCTGGCGGCGTCGCGCGGCGTCCGCGTCTCCGACGAGGCGATCGAGGTGCTGCTCGCGTTCGCCGACAAGCGGATCGCCAACCGCCGGTTCCCCGACAAGGCGCTGGACCTGCTCGAGGCCGCGGTTGCGAACGCGCTCGTCTCCGGGCGCAAGCGGGTGGATCGCGCGGCTGCAGTCCGCGTCACCGGGCTCTACGAGCAGCGCGTCTCGGCCACGCCCACCCTGACCCGCTTCGGACGCGACCTGCGGGCGCTGGCCCGCGACGACCGGATCGGCCCCGTCATCGGCCGCGACGCCGAGATCGACCTCATGGTGGAGACGGTGCTGCGGACCACGAAGCGGAACCCGCTCCTCCTGGGCCCGGCGGGTTCCGGCAAGACGGCGATCGTCGAGGGCTTCGCGATCCGCCTGGAGTCAGGCCAGGTGCCCGAGGCCCTGCGGGACCAGCACTGCTTCGACGTGCCCCTGACGGGCCTTGCCGACGCGATCGAGGCCGATCCGGAGCTCCTGTCCGCGTTCCTCGCGGAAGCATCGCATCCCCAGGTCATCGTCTTCTTCGACGAGGTCCACCTGCTCACGAGCCCCGGGGTGCGCAAGCTTGCCGAGGCGCTCAAGCCCGCGCTGGCCCGCGGTGAGATCGCATGCATCGGAGCGACAACCGGACCCGAGTACCAGCAGACCATCGAGCAGGAGGCCGCCATCGCGCGGCGCTTCTCACCGATCTCCGTGACGCCGATGGACGCCACCGCTGTCGCGGGGGTCCTGCGCGGCGTGCGGGACAAGCTCGCCGTGCGGCGGGGGGTTGCCTTCGACGACGCGGCGCTCGATGAGGTCACCGCGCTCGCCACCCAGTGGATCCCCAACCGCGCGTTCCCGGACAAGGGCGTGGACCTGATCGAGCAGTCCGTCGCGTATGCCCTCACCCACGGACGCACCGCCGTGGATCCGGCCCTGGTCCGGACCGTCGTGGCGCGCATGGTGGGGATGCCGCTGGACCCCGGGGCCGCGCTCGCCTCCCTCCGCTCGACGCTGGCAGCCGCCGGGGCGCTGCCGCCGGCGGCCCGGGACCAGCTCCTCGGCCGGCTCGGGTCCGCCCTGCGCGGCGTGGACGCCAGGCCGGAGCGTCCCAACGCCACGATCCTGCTCGCGGGCGCCGCCACTCCGGGCGCCGACGGCCTGGCCGCCGCCATCGCCACCAGCATCTACGGCCGGGCGACCGCCCGCATCGACATCGAGCTCGCCGGCATGGCCGACGACTCCTCGGTCTCCACGCTGCTTGGCTCGGCGCCCGGATTGATCGGCTCGGAGCGCCCGCTCCCGCTCCACGAGCTGACGCGCTCGCCGTTCTCGGTGGTCCTGCTGCGCAACATCGACCGCTGCTCGGACGCCGTGCGCCAGGTGATCGGCGCCGCGG
>JBAXFC010000550.1:0-2572 GCA_037140135.1 Chloroflexota bacterium | reverse complement strand
GACCCGCTCCACGAACACGTCTTCGAGGGACGGGTCACCCACCTCGAAGTGGAGGATCTCCTCGCCCCGTCCGACGGCAGCGCGCAGGATCGACTGGGGGTCCAGGCCGGCCTCCACGCGCAGCTCCAGCCCGTCGTTGCCGGCCCTCGCCACCGTCACCCCCGGCAGCCCGGTGGCCCACGCCTCGCCGTCACCCGAAGTCGTCGCCGAGGTCGCGATCCGGACCGCGCGCCGCCCGGTGGAGCGGCGGACCTCGAGCGTCGAGCCCGAGGTCACCAGGCGCCCGTGGTCGATGATCGCCACGGAATCGCACAGCGCCTGCGCCTGGTCCAGCTGATGGGTGGAGAAGACGAGCGTCTTGCCCGCCTCGCGTGCCTCGAGGAACGCGGACCGCAGCAGCGCCACGTTGACCGGGTCGAGGCCCACGAACGGCTCGTCCATGAGCAGCACGTCCGGGTCCTGGAGGATCGTCGCGATGTACTGGACCTTCTGCTGGTTGCCCTTCGACAGGGTGTCCGCGCGGCGGTCCGCGAGGTCCGCGATCCGGAAGCGGGCCAGCCAGTCGAGGGCCAGGGTCCGCGCCTGGCGCCTCGGCACGCCGTAGAGGGCGGCGAAGTGGACCAGCTGGTCGATCACCGTCATCCGCAGGTAGAGGCCGCGGTCCTCGGGCATGTAGCCCCACGTCCGCCGCGGCCAGTCGTGGGCGGGCCTGCCGCGCCAGGTGACGGTGCCGGCGTCCGCGCGCATGAGCCCCAGCACGATGCGCATGGTGGTGGTCTTGCCGGCACCGTTGGCGCCCAGGAAGCCGAAGACCTCGCCCGGTTCCACCGAGAACGAGATGCCGTCGAGCGCCTGCACGGCGCCGAAACGCTTGGACAGGCCATCGATGCGGAGCGTCATGAGCGGTGATGCCTCCCCGAACTGCCGATCCCACGACGATACCCCTGCGACCGGCGGAACGCCGCCTCGTCAACGCCGGCCTCGTGCGATCATCGCGCCCACTCCAACCCCGACCCGATGCAGCCAGCAGGTGACCAGCCGTGGCCGACAGCCGCACGATCGTGTTCTTTCCCGAGGGCGCCTACGGCCCGACGAACAATTGCGTCGGCATCGGCAACGTCCTGCGGGCCCGCGGCCACCGCGTCGTCTTCATCGTGGAGGAGTCGTTCGCCGGCAACCTCGAGGCCAAGGGCTTCGAGGAGCGCCTCATGCGCCTCGGCCCGCCGCCCGCCGAGCCCGAGGTTCCCGGGCAGTTCTGGATCGACTTCATCCGCGACACGTCACCCGTCTTCCGCAAGCCGACGATCGATCAGCTCGAGGAGTTCATCGCGCCGACGTTCGGGGCCCTCATCGACGGCGCCAAGCACGTCCACCCGCGCCTCCTGGAGATCATCGACGAGCTCCACCCGGACGTCATCGTCGAGGACAACGTCGTCAGCTTCCCGACGATCATGGCCACCGGCCGTCCGTGGGTCCGCCTGCTCTCCTGCAACCCGGTCGAGATCAAGGACGCGCTCGTTGCGCCGTTCTCGTCCGGCTACCCGGCCGCGGACAGGAGCGCATGGCCGGCCTTCCTCGAGGAGGTCCGCCGGACGCACGGCGACATGTGGGCCGACTTCGACGCCTTCTGCCGCGACAAGGGTGCGGGCGGTCTCGCCTGGGGGCCCAACGGGCCCGACTTCATGCACGAGTCGCCGTACCTCAACATCTACTCCTATCCGCGCGAGGCCGATTACGAGCGCGCCGAGCCCCTCGGTCCCACGTGGTACCAGCTCGACTCCACCGTCCGCGCCGCCGACACGACCTGGCAGCTGCCGGAGCCGCTCGCGTCGCGCCCGGGCTCGCTGATCTACCTGTCGCTCGGCTCCCTGGGCTCGGCGGATGTGGGTCTGATGCAGCGCCTGGTGGATGTGCTGGGCCAGACCGACCATCGCGTGATCGTGTCCAAGGGACCGCTCGCGGACCAGATCACGCTCCACGACAACATGACCGGCGATGGCTTCCTGCCGCAGCCGGCGATCCTGCCGCAGGTCGATCTCGTGATCACCCACGGCGGCAACAACACCGTCGTCGAGTCCTTCCATCACGGCAAGCCGATGGTGGTGCTGCCCCTGTTCTGGGACCAGGTGGACAACGCCCAGCGGGTGGATGAGACGGGGTTCGGCAAGCGCCTCTCCACGTACGGGTTCGAGGACCACGAGCTCATCGGTGCCGTGGACTCGCTCCTGGCCGATGGCTCGCTCCGCCGGCGGCTGGCCGCTGTCTCGGCACGGATGAAGGCCTCCGAGGGCACCACGCGCGCCGCCGACCTCATCGAGCGGGTGGCGATCACGCAGGCGCCGGTCCTGCGCGCGTGACGGGGCCGGCGGGCGAGCCGGCGCCCGGGGGACCGCTCCGGGATCTCCTGTTCGCCGACCTGCCACCGGCTCGGGCGCGGGACGTGTTCGCGAGGGGCGGGGAGGCGACCAGGTACATCGTCGAGCTTGCGGCGGCCGCGGAAGGGCGCGACCAGCCGGCCGCGCTCCGGGCCATCGCGGGTGCCCCGCCCGCGGACCGCGAGACGCGGCTGCAC
>JBAXFC010000549.1:0-2574 GCA_037140135.1 Chloroflexota bacterium | reverse complement strand
GAGCACACGCACGACGTGGCCGGTGCCAACCGGATCGGCCTGTTCCTGTTCATGGCCTCGGAGACGATGCTCTTCCTGGCCATGGCCGCGGGCCGCTTCTATCTCGGCGGGACGTACAAGCCCGCGGACGTGAGCATCGGCCTCGGCCTGGTGCTGACCGCGATCCTGCTCGGCTCGTCGTTCTCGGGCTATCGCGGCGTGGCCGCGATCGAGAAGGGCAACCGGAGCGGGTTCGTCACCTGGATCGGCATTGCCGCGATCCTGGGCTTCATCTTCATCGGCGGCGTCGCCTTCGAGTGGTCGCAGGCGTTCGTCAACTTCCCGCTGACCTCGACGGACCAGGCGACGCGCGGCTACGCCACCGCCTTCTTCGCGATGACCGGCCTCCACGTGTTCCACCTGCTCCAGGGCCTGCTGGGCCTCATCCTGCTGGTCTGGCTGGGCGTGCGCGGCCACTTTGGCCCCGGCGACCACTGGGGCGCCACGGGTGTCGTCCGTTTCTGGACGTTCGTGGACATCATGTGGCTGGTGGTCGTGTTCCCGGTGCTCTACATCCTGTGACCGTCGCCCAAGCGCCGCTCGCCGCGAGCGCCCCGGCCGGCCAGACCGGCTGGCGCCGGACGGTCGCGGAGCGGATCTCGCTCCGGGTGCTCGGCGCCTCGCTGGTGCTCGGGTTCCTGATCGGCATCCTGCTCACGGTTGCGGCCTGGACGTCCTTCGGCGTGGACCAGCTGGCCCCGCCCAAGGACGTGGTGCTCACGATCCCCAACGGCACCGCGGCCGAGATCGCGGCCGGGCTGCGGCCGACGGCGATCCCGTCCGAGATCCGGCTCGTCTCCGGTGACCGGCTGGTCCTCGACAACCAGGATGTCTCGGTGCACACGCTGGGCGGCTGGACGGTCAGCCCCGGCCAGTCCCTCACGATCGTGGCCGAGGCGGCGGCGGTGAACGTCTTCGCCTGCACCATCCACCCGTCGGGCAGCCTGGGCCTGATCATCACGCCCAGGCCGGGCTTGATCGATGCGATCCTGGTGATCATCATGATCAGCGTCCCGATCGGCCTTGTCCTGTTCGCAGGCTGGACGGTCTTCCGTATGCTCGACACCGACGACCCTGATTTCGAGAAGGCGGCCTGATGGAGGCGATCAACGAGCTCTGGACCAGCGTGCTGGCGTTCAGCGCGCAGTTCGTGACCCCGGACTGGGGCAAGCTGGTGGGCCTGATCCCGCTGCTGCTCCTGCTGGTGGTGGTGCTCTACCTGGCCTGGCTGTTCCGAACCTGGACGCGGTTCAACGCCTCGCTGCCCGAGCGGCTCCGGCCGCAGCTGTCGGGCCGTCGCCTGCTCGTGGTGCATGCGGCGGGCGTCCTGCTGGGCGCGCTGGTCTGCACCCTCGCCTTCCAGACCGGCGGCTCCGCGGCCGACGGCTCGCTGGGCCTCACGGTCACCACGCCGCTGCTGCTGCTCGGCCTGGCCATCGCCATCGGCTCGGTGTGCAACGGGATCCTGTACTGGGAGCGCAGCGCCCCCGACGAGGACGAGCCGGAGGACGCGTCCGCTGTCTGGGCACGCGAGCACCGTCGTTCGATCAGCATCGTGATCCAGTTCGCCCTCGGCGTGCTGATCACCGCCGCCGGCCTGGTGCTGCTGCCGGCCCCGGGCGCCGATGGCGTCCAGCCGGTGGCATCGGTGCCGCTGCTCGTGATCGGCCTGCTGGTCGCGATCGCCGCCGTCGGGCGCGTGATCGCCGGCGCCCGCCTCGATGACACCGACGACCTCGTCGCCACCGACGCCACAGGGGCCGCGGCGCACTGACGCCGGCGCCCATCCGGCGCCGCCCGACCGACACAACCCGACCCCGGGCGCCGCCCGGGGTCGCTCCATGTCCGGCACTCCGGCCGGCCCGGATGACGGGTCGAGGTCGGGGCCTCAGCGCTCGACGACGTTGAGCGCGAGGCCGCCCCGTGCCGGCTCCTTGTGCTGGTGCTGCATGTCGTCGCCATCGGCGTCGAAAGCGGCGAAGCGCCCGTTGTTCACGTGGAACGAGTCGCCGCGGTCGCAGGAGATTCTGTCGCTGAAGTCCACGTCGGTGTCCATGTCGTGCCGCCCGAGCAGGCGCAGGCGGCGCGATGCCTCGATGGCGGCGACGCGGCCGGGCACCGACGCGGTGTCCACGGTGTCGGGCGTGGCCCCGGGTCGTTCCGTGCGAAGGGGGTGCGCACGAGGCGGGCCGCGGAACGAGGAACGGCGGGCCGCCGGCCCGCCGTTCGGTGCGTGATGGGATACCCGGGATCAGGTCCTCGGGACGAGCCTCCGGGCGTCAACCCAGCCGGTCCAGCCGTTGACTGCGACCACCCGGGCCCAGTCGCCGCGGCGTTCCGCGACCTCCAGGTCCAGGCCGGCGGACAGGTTCACCACGGGCTGCTGGGTGGGATCGGGGGCCGCCCAGGCGGCCATGCCCCCTGCGGGCACCTCGGCCGCGGGGGACCAGGTGGGTGCGGCAGGGGCCGGAGGCGCGGGTTGCACGACCGGGGCCGGCTGCTGCACGACCGGGGCCGGCTGCTGCACGACCGGGG
>JBAXFC010000548.1:0-2599 GCA_037140135.1 Chloroflexota bacterium | reverse complement strand
CCGCCTCGCCCGGCTACACCCTGCACCTGGGCGGGCGCGGCTCATCGGGCAACTGCACGGCGGCAGCCGTGGAGCGCGGGGTCCGGATCCTGACCTCGGAGCCGGTGGATCCGGCCTCGGTCACGCTGTCCGGGGGCGGATGATCGCGAGGGCCTCGCCCGCGCCTATCGCGCTGGGACGGTTCCCTCGTGGAGTGTCACGATGCCGCCGGTCAGGCCCTGCCAGCGCACGTCGACGAGGCCCGCCTCGCCCATCATCTCGGCGATCCGCTCCGGGGACGGATACGCCTGCACGGACCGCACGAGGTAGCTGTACGCGTCGCCCTGGCCTGCGATCTTGCCGATGACCGGCACGATCCGGTCGAACCACCAGCGCATGAACCGGGCGAGCCGGCTGCGGGGGCGGGCGATCTCGAGGCACAGGACGCGGCCGCCGGGCTTCACGCAGCGGGCCATCTCGGCGAAGCCCTGACGATAGTCGGGCAGGTTGCGCATGCCGAAGGCGATGGTCGCGGCATCGTAGGCATCGGTCTCGGTGGGCAGGGCGAGCGCGTCGCCCACCATGTACGAGAGCCCGGGCCGGCCGGCGTAGGCCTGTTCCGCCACCGCGGTCATGCCGGGCGAGAGATCCACGCCCTGGACGCGGCCGCCGGGCTGGACGCGCGTCCAGAGGTCCGCTGCCACCTTGCCCGTGCCGCTCGCGACATCGAGCGCGGCCATCCCGGGCCGGAGGGCGGTCCGCTTCACGAGGAGACCGCGCCAGCGGGGCTCCTGGAACGCGGAGATCAGCAGGTTCATGAGGTCGTAGCGGCCGGCGATCCGGTCGAACATGACCTGGACCTCGGGCTGCGCGGCCGCGTTGCCGGCGCCGGTCGAGGCGCCCGACGGCGTGTGATCGGGTGACAGGGTCATGCGGGGAGCTCCAGGAGATCGCGGATGGCGGCGACGACGGGGGCGGGATCGGTGATGGGCGTCGTGTGGGTGGCGCCCGCGAGGGTGGCCCGGCGGGCCCCGTGGATGCGGGCCGCAAGGGTATCGGCAATCGGGGCGTAGAACGGTTCGCTGGCCGCCCCGGTGAGGAGCAGCGTGGGGGCGGCGATGCGGCGGAGACCGTCGGGATCGAGGCCGCGGAGGCCGCTGTCGGCGAGGGCGCCGTCGCCCTGGGCGCGGAGGAAGTCGCGGGCGCGCTCGGGGAGCCGGTCCCAGGCGGCGTCGCCGGCGACCATGCGCAGGAACGTCTCGCTTGCCTGCGCGGCGCCTGCGGCGGCGTGGGCAGCGGCCGTGTCGGTGGCGACGCGCTCGAACCAGGCGCGCCACTCGCCTTCGGCCAGGAGCCCGTACGGCGGCTCATACGCGGCGATCGCCCGCACTCGATCCCGATGGCGGGCACCGAGCTCGAGGCCGATCACCCCGCCGAAGCTGTGCCCGATGACGACGATCCGGCCGATGCCGCGGGCGTCAAGGTAGGCGACCACGTCGTCCACGTGCGTGCCGGCGTCGATGGCGGTCGGGTCACCGAGGGTGGAGGTGCCGTGGCCGCGGCGGTCGATGGCGTGGACGGTGGCGCCGAGCGCTGCCGCGAGGGCGGTGGCGAGGCGGTCCAGCTGGGCGGCGGAGCTCACGGTGCCGTGGAGCAGGAGGACCTGCGTCGGGCCGTCGCCGGTGACGCGCCAGCCGATGGCGTCGCCGCCGGGGCGAGCAAGCGTGCCCGATCGCTCGGCGGCGAGGAATGGGCGGACGGCCTCGCGGCGGAGCTTGCCACTCGCGGTGCGCGGGAGGGTGTCGAGGCGGGCGAAGGCGATCGGCACCTTGAAGCCGGCGAGCCTGGCCCGGACGTGGGCGGTGAGCTCGTCATCAGGGGGGTTGACGGCGCCGGGCTGGAGGACCATGGCGGCGACCGGGACGCTCCCCCACCGCTCGTCCGGGCGGCCGACGACGCAGGCCTCGGCGATGGCCGGGTGCGCCTCGAGGACGGTCTCCACCTCGGATGGATCGATGTTCTCGCCGCCGCGGACGATCCGATCCGTGCGGCGATCCACCACGACCAGGCGCCCGGCGGCATCGAGGCGTCCGAGGTCGCCCGTCCGGAGCGGTTCCGTGGCGGGCACCGGCGGCTCGCCGAGGTAGCCGGAACAGCGCGACGGGCCCGAGACGGTGATCTCGCCGATGCCGCTGCGGTCGGGGTCGTCGATGGTGATGGAGAGGCCGGGGAGCGGGCGGCCGGCCGTCTTCGGAGCCTGTGCGGCCTCCGCGGTCGGGAGCGCGGTCACGCCCGAGCCCATCTCGGAGAGGCCGTACGTGGAGACGATGGGCCAGCCCGCCTCGAGCGCTCGCACGACCAGCGCGGGCGGGATGGCGCCGCCGCCCAGAGGGACCGCAAGCACGGATGGCGGCGGCGCGGCATCGCCCGTGGCCTCGAGCAGGCGCAGCAGCTGGCCCGGCACGAGCGAGACATGGCTCGGCGCACGGCCGGCCGCATCGTGGCCCACGGGCGCACCGAGCGCCGCGAGCAATGCGCCCGGATCGCCGGACGGCACGATCACCACCGGCACGCCGTCCGCGAGCGCCCGCCAGACCACGCCGAGGCCCGCGACGTGCCC
>JBAXFC010000547.1:0-2625 GCA_037140135.1 Chloroflexota bacterium | reverse complement strand
CCCGGCTCCCGGTGAGCCCCAACGGCTCCGATCCAGGTGTCCCGGAACCCGCCGGCAACCCGTTCGGCCTCACCGACCGCGAGGTCGAGGTCCTGCGCCTGGTCGCCGCCGGCTGCACCAACCGCGAGATCGGCGAGCGCCTGTTCATGAGCCCCAAGACCGCGAGCGTCCACGTCTCCGCGATCCTGGGCAAGCTCGACGTCCCCGGCCGCCTCGATGCGGCGCTGATCGCCCAGCAGGTTGGTCTCGTGGACGCGACCGCCGCCCGCGGCTGACGGCTCCATCCCGGGCGGCTCCATCCGGGACCTCCGTCCCCCGTGGACGGGCGGTTCGACCGGATGCGCCCGCCGCCCGGAACGCGCAGGCTGGCGATGCCTCGGCGACGTCCGCCGTGGAGCCGTACCCGGCTCGAGCCCAGGAGCAGCCATGTCCGGCGAGGCCGTCATCGGCATCATCCCCGCCGCCCGGATCAAGACCGGGATGTTCAGCAGCAAGACCTACACGCTGGTCTTCACCAGCGTCCGGCTCCTGCTCGCAGAGGCCCGCAAGGAGCTGGTCACCGCGGAGATCGAGCGCGCGCGGGCGGAGGCGAAGGCCGGCGGCAGCGGCTTCATGGGCCAGTGGGGGGCCCAGCTCAAGACGAGTGGGAGGTTCGGACAGCACTACCTCGGCGCCGATCCGGCCGCGATCATCGCCGAGACCCCGGGCAACGGCGCCCTCACGCCGGCCGACGTCCGATCGATCAGGATCGAGCGCAAGTCGCGCAACGCGGGCTCGGATGACGACTTCGAGCAGGACTACCTGCGGATCACGATCGAGACCGGGTCCGCCAAGCACACGTTCGAGACGGATGGCGAACAACCCAAGGCCGACGAGGCGCGCCGCCTCGCCGCAAGCGTGTTCGGCGGCGCGGTCAAGTAGCCGCGCCCCAGTGCCCCATAGGATGGCCACATGACTGCATCACCTGCCCCCGAGACCGTGATGACCTTCCCCGACCTCGACCAGGCCGAGTCGGCTCTCGACTGGATCGGCATCGACTTCGTGGAGGGCGAGGCCTGTTTCATCGGCGAGCTGGACGAGGACGCGGCGGAGCTCCTCGATGCGGCCTGCGCCGACGACGAGACGCCCCAGGCCGTCCGTGCCCTCGCCCTCATCCTGCGCGAGCGCTGGCGCGACGCCGCGGCGCCCCGCGGCTGGAAGGTGACGTTCCCAGCCTGAGGGACGCCCCGCCCTCGGTGCGGCCCGCGATTCCGGCCTCCCGGCCCGGCCCGTCCGCTGGCCACGCCCGTTGCGCCACCTTCCGGAGCCGTGTGACAGCCGTGGCGGTGTAGGCTTGTGCCTCGGGCACGTTGGGCCGTCTCTCGGGGACGAGCAGGCGCGCGCCGCGGGAGGAGCAGCACGAAGATGAAGCGCAACGGGTCGCAGGGGGTCTGGCTGGTTGGAGCCGTCGTCCTGCTGTTCATCTTCCTGATCGCCGGCGCGCTCGGCATGATCGGTGGGGACAAGGGCTCGGGCGGCACCGGCGGCACGGGTGCTCCCGGTTCCACCCCCACCGCGGCGGCCCCCGCGAATGCCGTCCGCATCTCCATCGCCAGCTCCAACACCAAGGAGAAGTGGCTCCACGCCGCCGTCGAGGCCTTCAACGCCGCCTCCGCATCGGATGCGACCCTCCAGGTCGGCGGGCATCCGGTCTTCGTGGACATCCTCCAGGAGACCATCGACGGCAAGGCTGTGGACTACCGCTCGGGGACGATGGTCTCGGACACCCTCGCGGGCAAGATCAAGCCCACGGTGATCTCGCCCGGCGAGGAATCGTGGATCGCGAAGTTCACCCGCGAGTACGGCGCCGCCAACAACGGGGCCAAGCCCATCAAGGCCGCGAGCAACCCGCTGGTGGTGCGGACCCCGCTCGTGATCGCCATGTGGGCGTCGCGCGCCAAGGCTCTCGGCTGCTGGCCCACGCCCGGGCCCGACTGCACGTGGAAGGCGCTGCGCACCCTCGCCGTCAACCCTGCCGGCTGGGGCGCCTACCAGCATCCCGAGTGGCGCAAGTTCCGGTTCGGCTACGGCTACTTCGGGGAGTCGAACTCCGGCACCCTGGCCGTGCTGGCGATGTGCATGTCGGGGCTGGACAAGACCTCGGGCCTCACGGTCCCCGACGTGGAGCCCGCCAACGGCTGCGGGCAGTTCATCTCGGACATCGAGAAGGCCAAGGTCCACAGCGGCAAGTCCGACACGTGGCTGATCGAGAAGATGACCACCGGCGGCCCTGAGTACCTCGACGGGGTGGTCACCTATGAATCCAACGTCATCGCCACCAACCTCAAGTCCGCGGCGGACCTGCGCGAGCCACTGGTGTCCGTCTACCCCCAGGACGGCACGATCGTGGTGGGCCATCCGTACGCGATCCTTGACGGCACCCCGTGGGTCGACGCCGACCAGGCTGCGGCCGCGGTGCTCCTGCGCGACTACCTGCTCTCGCCGGCCCAACAGGGCAAGCTCGCCGACTACGGCCTCCGCCCCGCCGATCTTGCGGCCAAGCCGGCCTCCCCGATCGACGCCTCCCACGGTGCCAACCCCGACGCCAACATCGTCGCCCTCTCGGTGCCCGAGACCCTCGTGATC
>JBAXFC010000546.1:0-2630 GCA_037140135.1 Chloroflexota bacterium | reverse complement strand
GGAGACGCACGCCGCGATCACGTGGTTGGGGTTCATCAGCCCCACCTGCGGCACAACGATCCCGTGCCGGTCGGCGTCCGCGTCGTTGCCCAGCGCGAGGTCGAACCGGTCCCGCAGGCCGACGAGCCCCGCCATCGCGAACGGCGACGAGGGATCCATGCGGATCTTCCCGTCCCAGTCGAGGGTCATGAAGCCGAAGGCGCCATCGACGGTCTCGTTGGTCACGGTCAGGTCCAGGCCGTACCGCTCCCCGATCAGGCCCCAGTACGCGACCGCCGCACCGCCCAGCGGGTCCACGCCCAGGCGCAGCCCGGACGCCCGGATCGCGTCGAGATCCACGACCGACGGCAGGTCCGCGACATAGGCGCCCCGGAAGTCGTACGTGCCGGCCTGCACCCGCGCCCGCTCGAACGGGATGCGCCGGATGCCGCCCAGTCCCTCCGCGCCCGATGCGGCCAGGATCCGGTTCGCCTCGTCCTGGACCCACCTGGTGACGTCGGTGTCGGCCGGACCGCCTTTGGGCGGGTTGTACTTGAAGCCGCCGTCCGCGGGCGGGTTGTGCGAGGGCGTGACCACGATGCCGTCGGCCAGACCCGCGGGCCCCGCCCCTCGGCCGCGGTTCGCGACCAGGATCGCGTGCGACAGGGCGGGCGTCGGCGTGTACCCGTCCTCCGAGTCCACGCGCACATCGACCCCGTTCGCCACCAGCACCTCGAGCGCCGTCCGCCAGGCGGGCTCGGACAGTGCGTGCGTGTCGCGCCCGATGAACAGCGGACCCGTGTACCCCTTCGCTGCCCGATAGCGGCAGATCGCCTCCGTCGTGGCGAGGATGTGGTCCTCGTTGAAGGCGCCGTTGAACGCGGAGCCCCGGTGGCCGGACGTGCCGAAGGCGACCCGCTGGGCAGGATCGGACAGGTCGGGGTGGATCTCCTCGTACGCGCGCAGGAGCGCGGGCAGATCGACCAGGTCGGACGGGAGGGCGGGCTGGCCGGCGCGCGGGTGCTGGCTCATCGGGGCCTGGGGACCTCGTCGGAAGGGTGGTGGTCGACGCCTCGCACGATACCCGATGCCGCAACTGGAACCGGTCCCAACGTCTCCTTGGCAGCGCTCCCTCGAAACGGTTACGATCCGCAGTGACCCGAGCCAGCACCTCGTATGGGGCTCGTCCGAGACCGCCAGCATGTCCGGCGGCCGGATACATGAGCCCGCGATGACCTGGACGGAGGAGGTTCTTTCATGGCGACCGTGACCTTTGATCACGTGTTCAAGAAGTACGGGGACGTCACCGCCGTCGCCGACTTCAACCTCGAGATCGGCGACGGGGAGTTCATGGTCTTCGTCGGCCCCTCGGGCTGCGGCAAGACCACCAGCCTGCGGATGATCGCCGGCCTCGAGGAGATCAGCGAGGGCCGGCTCCTGATCGGCGACAAGATCGTCAACGACGTCGCCCCCAAGGATCGCGACATCGCGATGGTCTTCCAGAGCTACGCGCTCTACCCGCACATGACCGTCCGCGACAACCTCGCCTTCGGCCTCAAGCTGCGCAAGGTCGCCAAGTCCGAGATCGAGAAGCGGATCAACGAGGCCGCGGGCATCCTGCAGCTCGAGAAGCTGCTCGACCGCAAGCCCAAGGAGCTCTCCGGCGGCCAGCGCCAGCGCGTCGCCCTCGGCCGCGCCATCGTGCGTGAGCCCGCCGTGTTCCTGATGGACGAGCCGCTCTCCAACCTCGACGCCAAGCTGCGTGTCCAGACCCGCGCCGAGATCGCGCGCCTGCACCAGCGCCTCGGCACCACGATGGTCTACGTCACCCACGACCAGGTCGAGGCCATGACGATGGGCCAGCGGATCGCGGTCATGAGCATGGGCCTGCTCCAGCAGGTCGGCACCCCGCAGGACCTCTACGACAACCCGCGCAACCGGTTCGTCGCAGGCTTCATCGGCAGCCCGTCGATGAACTTCGCCGAGCTGCCCGTGAGCGGCGACAGCCTCACCCGGTCCGGGATCTCGTTCCCCATCCCGCAGGAGTTCGCCTCGGCGGTCAAGGCCGCCGGCAGCACGGTGTTCGCGGGCTTCCGCCCCGAGCATCTCGAGCTGGGCGAGGTTGCGGGCCCCGTGGGCACCGTCACCGGCACCGCGGACGTCGTCGAGTATCTGGGCAACGAGGAGCTCCTCCACGTCTCCGGCAATGACACCGAGGTCGTCGCGATCGTGGACTCCTCGTTCAACGTCCGCCCCGGCGACGCGGTCTCGCTCAAGGTCCCCCTCTCGAAGCTGCAGCTGTTCGCCTCCGACGAGGACGGCGACAACCTCCGCGTTCGCGTCTGACGACTCGCGGGCCGCGTGCCCGCATCATCCACCGACACGGCACAATCACGGCCGGTCCGCCATCCGACGGGCCGGCCGTCCTCGTACCAGGTGCCTCCGATGCCCGAGCCCATCCGCCCCTCCGATCCCGTGCCCTTCGGCGACGACCCGCTCGAGGAGCACGTCGTGGCGTCGGACGTCATCCACCGCGGGCGCTACCTCGAGTTCCGCGTGGACACCATCGCCCGCGCGGACGGCAGCACCGGGACGCGGGACGTGGTGGGCCACCCGGGCGCGATCGCGGTCCTCGCGCTCGACGATGACGG
>JBAXFC010000545.1:0-2635 GCA_037140135.1 Chloroflexota bacterium | reverse complement strand
CGCCTCCTCCACGGGCGCGGAGACGAGCAGCGTCAACGTGTGGACCTTCAGCGCCAGCGGCGGGCCCTCGGTGGACGGCTCCAACCTCGACTTCGCGGCCAGCACCTCGCCGTGGACCGCATGCTCCCGAACGAACACCGTCCCGGCGCCGTCCATCGGCGTCTCCATCGTCTACCGGTACCGGTTCACCACGCCGCTCGGCTCACTGTTCGGGATGCTCGGCGGCGCGAATTCCGGGCTCGACATCACCGACAAGGCCGTGATGGCCAGGAACCCGACGCAGTGATGGGCAGCCGGCACTCGCGCAGTCGCGGCCAGGTGGTCGTGATCTTCGCGCTCTCGATCATGGTCTTCATCGGCATGTGCGCCGTCGTGCTCGACATCGCGTGGTACTGGGCGAACATGCTGCGGATGCAGCGCGCGGCCGATGCGGCGGCCCTGGCAGGCGTCGTCTACCTGCCCAGCAACCCGACCTCGGCGGTCACCGCAGCCCTCTCGGAAGCGGCCAAGAACGGCTATACGAACGGCGTGGGCGGGGCGGTCGTCACCGCCGCACCCGACACGAGCAACAACCGCTCCCTGCGGGTCTCGGTCACGGGCGGCGTCGGGACGTTCTTCATGCGCCTGTTCGGCGTGACCTCGCTCTCCGGCACGCAGGCGTCCAAGGCGGAGTACGTGCTCCCGGTGCCGATGGGCAGCCCGGACAACTACTACGGCGTCTTCGGACAGCTCCGCAGACCGAGCGACTCGGGCACGACAGCGTGGCGCTCGCCCACCACCGTCCCCTCGACGAGCTGGACCACGCCCGCCAACGCCTACAGCTCCACGGACTCGGACGCGTCGGCGACGACCAGCACGGCCAACGCGGCCCAGAGCTGGGGAACCTTCGGCGTCGCGATCGCCGGCACGGGCTCCACCTTCTCCGTGACGGGCATCAGCGT
Source organism: Chloroflexota bacterium (assembly GCA_037140135.1). Taxonomy (GTDB): domain Bacteria; phylum Chloroflexota; class Limnocylindria; order Limnocylindrales; family CSP1-4; genus CAIXZV01. Next base: position 1,694 of record JBAXFC010000545.1, on the reverse strand, counting down.
GTTCGTGCGCGCCGCCGCCGGAGCCGCATCGGGATGCAGCCTGCGGGCCTCCCTCTCCTGGAACGGCTCGACCTGGAGCTCCACCCAGACGGTCGCCCTCACCAGCACCTCGTTCGGGACGTACACGCTCGGCCCCACCATGTCGGGCTGGGGATCCCACACCTGGACCGAGGCGGAGATCGAGAGCGCCAGCTTCCAGGTGAAGCTCGAGTACCTCAGCTCGGGCTGCGGCGGGTCGCCCGCCATGCGGGTTGACACCGTCCAGGTCCAGGTCGCCTGGACACGGACCTCGTCCACCACGGCCTACGGCTCCAACGTTGACGGGCCCGGCGGCGAGACGCTCAGTCCACGCGGCTTCTGGGGAACCATGCTCAGCCAGGGCGCCGCGGACGTGAACGGCGACGCGTACCTGCCCTACTACGAGACGGTCTCCTCCACCACGAACCCGGACTACGCCCCGACGCGCTACTACGACTACGCGGTGTACATGCCACCGGGCTCGGCGAACGGCGAGGTGGACATCTTCGACGCCGGGTTCTGCGGCACGGACAGCAGCGGTGAATACGGGACGGGCGACCGCTGGTTCTCCACGACCACCAGCGCGGTCTCGGCGTTCTACACCCTGTACGACACCAACAACACGCTCTGGGACCTCTCCGACGACACGCTGGTCGCGGACTCGGGGACGCTCTTCCGGCGCCTGCAGGCCGCCGACACCAGCCTGTACACCGGCAGCCCGCCCAGCGGCACCTACAGCAGCTGCAAGCAGGGTGACGTGTCGGACCCGGCTGACGGCAACTACTGGCACAACCGCTGGTGGCCGATGACCAACTCGCTCACCGGCGGCAGCGAGGGGACGGTCTACCGCCTGCGGACCGCGACCACCGACCCCAACAGCAGCACGGACCAGCGGACGGCAAACGCCCAGAACTCCTTCTCGCTGTTCGCCGACGCGAGCGGTGGCTCGCCGCAGATCTACGGCCTGGGCGCCATGGAGTCGTTCTCCCCGCTGCCGGGTGGCTCCAACTCCACCTTCTACCTCGCCCGGATCGAGGCCGTGCATGCCGGCAAGACCGTGGTCATCAGCCTCTGGGACCCGGGTGACACGGGCGCCCTGTCGGCCAACGTGGAGATCCTGATCCCGGGCACCACCGGCTACACGGCGGCCACGGTGAAGTGGTCCTCGGCCAAGGGGACGACCAACACCGCGGCATCGAACTGCACCGGCCTCAAGGGAACCGGGACGTCGATCACGACGAACACCGGCACGGCCCAGAAGTTCAACGGATGCTGGGTCACCATCGAGGTGCCCGTGCCGGCCTCGTACACCGCACCCACGCCCCCCGGCGAGACCGAAGCCGGCTGGTGGAAGATCAAGTACGTCATGGGCGGCGCCACGACCGACACGTCCCTCGACGTGACGACCTGGCAGGTCTCCATCCGCGGCAACCCCGTCCACCTCGTCCTCCCCTGACGCCACCGGCAAGGGGCCGGGAATCAGGCGGGGCGCCTGACGAGCCCACGCCGTCAGACGCCCCGCGAGAGGTCCGTTGTTGACCGAACCTCCGGGTTCAGGTTCCCCGCTTACCGGTTGCGGCGGCGGAGGGTCGAGGCGGGCACCGTCGCCACGAGGGCGACGAGGGCCAGCAGGCCGAGGATGAGCACGAGACCGCTGCCGGCGCCGGTGCTGCCGC
>JBAXFC010000544.1:0-2646 GCA_037140135.1 Chloroflexota bacterium | reverse complement strand
ACACGACCGGCGTGGCGCGGGGAGCCGCCGGCTACGTGCCGGGCATTCCCCGCATGGGCTTCCCCCCGCTCTACCTCGTGGACGGGAGCGTCGGCGTGGGCAACGCCACCGGGGAGTCCACCGCCCTCCCCTCGGCCCTGGCGAGCGCCGCCACCTGGGACCTGGAGCTCGCCTACCGGTACGGCGTGGTGCTCGGGAAGGACATGCGGGCCCACGGCGTCAACGTCCACCTCGGCGGCAACGTGAACCTGGTGGGGCGCGAGCCGCGCAACGGCCGGGCCTTCGAGACCAAGGGCGAGGACCCCATCCTGGCGGGGCGCATCAACGCCGCGCACCTCCGGGGCACCCAGGACCAGAACGTCGTCGCCTGCATCAAGCACTTCGCCCTGAACGACCAGGAGACCGATCGCACGATGGCCAGCGTGATCATCGACGAGCGGGCCGCCCGGGAGACGGACCTGCTCGCCTTCGAGATCGGCGTGAAGGACGCCGGCGTGCAGTCGGTGATGGCTGGGTACAACCTGGTGTCCGGCGCCTGGTGCTCGGAGAACGACGCGCTGCTCGACGGGGTGCTCAAGCAGGACTGGGGCTTCGCGGGCTTCGTCCTGTCCGACTGGTACGGGACCCACAGCTGCGCCCCCGCGGCCATGGCCGGCCTCGACATGGAGATGCCCGGCTCCGCCTTCTTCGGCGGCATGCGAGCCGCGATCGAGTCGGGGCTGGTGCCCCAGGCCCGGCTCGACGACATGGTCCACCGGATCGTCCGGGCGGTCTTCGCCGTGGGGCTCTACGACCACCCCACCTCGCCGGGGACCGTCGACGCCGAGGCCAACCTGGCCGTCGCCCGGGCCGTGGCGGAGCAGGGCACCGTGCTCCTCCGGAACGAGGGGCAACTGCCCCTGTCCCCGGGCGTCCGCTCCATCGCCGTCATCGGCCCGCACGCCGACGTCGGCGTCATCGCCGGCGGGGGATCGGCCGACGTGGTCCCCATCGGCGGCAGTGCCCTGGTGGAGAGGTCGAGCGTCATGGGCTCGATCTTCCCGGTGCGGTGGCTCCCATCCTCGCCGCTCGCGGCCATCCGGGCGAAGGCGCCGGGCGCCACCGTCCGGTTCCTCGACGGGGCGAGCGCCGCCGAGGCCGCCGCCCTGGCCGCCCAGAGCGAGGTGGTGATCGTCTTCGCGGCCCAGTGGTCGGTGGAGGCCCTCGATCGCCCCGACCTGGGGCTCGTCGACCTCGTGCACCCCGCGTCCCCCCTCGATCAGGACGCGCTCATCCGCGCCGTGGCTTCCGCAAACCCGCGCACCATCGTCGTGCTCGAGGGTCCGGGCGCCCAGGCCATGCCGTGGCTGTCCAGCGTCGGCGCGGTGCTCGCGGCCTGGTACCCGGGGCAGCGCGGAGCCGAGGCCATCGCCGGGATCCTCTTCGGCGACGTGAACCCGTCGGGCAAGCTGCCGATCACCTTCCCGAGGAACTCCGCGGACCTGCCCAGGCCCACGATCGGGAGCGGCACGACCCCCTTCGATGTCCGCTACGACGAGGGGCTCCGCACCGGGTACCGTTGGTTCGACGCCCAGGCCATCGAGCCCCTCTTCCCCTTCGGCTTCGGCCTCTCCTACACCACCTTCACCCTCTCCGGCGCCACCGTGAGCCTCGCAAGCGGCGACCAGCTGACCGTCACGGTCGACCTCGCCAACACCGGGGCGCGGAGCGGGGCCGAGGTCGTGCAGGTCTACCTCTCGATGCCGGCGAGCCTCGGCGAGCCGCCCCGCCGCCTGGTCGGCTGGAAGAAGGTGACGCTGGCCGCCGGCGCCAGGGAGAAGGTCACCATCGTCGTGGACGGGAATTCCTCGGCACATCCCCTCGGCTACTGGGACACCGCGACCCGGTCATGGTCCATCGCGCCGGGCGAGTACGGCGTGTACGTGGGCAACTCGTCCCGCAGCCTGAGCCTGGCCGGTACCGTCCGGCGCTGACCCCGTCAGGCGCGCTCGACCCGCGCCGCGACGTGCTTGTGCCAGGGCGTGCCCACGAAGGGGTCGCGGTCCTCGGCCGCGGTGAGCTCGTTGGGCGCGACGCCCCTGACCTCATCGCCATCGGGGCCGGGGTACGTAAGGCCGAGCCCGTTCGGCAGCGTGACGTGTCCGGGCTGCAGGGTGTCCGTGATCTCCACCGGGACGACCGCCGAGCCGCGCCGCGTGGTGACGCGAACCCGGTCGCCCCCGGCGACGGCGAGCGAGCGGGCGTCGTCCGGGCAGATGCGCAGCGCTCCCTCCCCGTCCGACTTCCGCCAGGCCGGGTCGCGGATGATGGTGTTGGCCGTGAAGGACCGGCGCTCCCCGGCGGAGAGCACGAACGGCCAGTCCGGATCCTGCGGCTCCGGCGGCCGGCCGCGCAGCGTCCCCAGCTCGTCGAGGAGATCGGGGAGCGCGAGGTGGATGCGCCGGTCGTCGGTGCCGATCCGGCCGATCACGTCGCTCCACTCGTCCACCGCGAAGACGACGCCGGACGGGCGGGTCAGGATCGCCTGGAAGAGGGCCGCGGCAGCCTCCAGGGGTGAGCCGCCGAAGCCGGCTCGCGCGAGCGGCTCCGGGCTCTGCATCGCCGCGCGGGCCACCAGGGCGAGGAGGATGGCTCCCTCCTTCACGT
>JBAXFC010000543.1:0-2658 GCA_037140135.1 Chloroflexota bacterium | reverse complement strand
CCCCCGATCCATGGACGGACAAGCTCCCCCACTGCATCGTCTACCCGCAGGACGCCTCGCTGGGCGCCCTGCTGCGCGACCTGGTCGGCAACCGGGGGCGGCGCCTGGACCTGGCCGCACGCGGGCGACCGTTCGTGGCGGATGTCCACGACGCGGCGGCCGTGGCGGAGCAACTGGTCGGGGTGTACCGGCAGCCACAGGCACCGGTCCGTTCCCGGGCCATGCCGGACTGGATCTCCAACGCGCCCGCCGGCCGGATCGAGCATCTCGAGGCGCGGCTGGACCGCGCCGAAGCGGAGCTGGGCCGGAGCCGCCTTCGCGAGGCAGAGCTGCGGGCCCGCTACGGCGTGACCGACGGGCGGGTGGATCCCCTCCTCCGGCGCGTCGCCAGGCGGATCCTGCCAGCGGGCCTCCGCCGCCGCCTCCGCGGATACAAGAGCTGATCGCGGGCCGACTGGAACGGTCCCTCGCTCCCCCCGATCAGTCGCCAGGGGCAACGACGGCGCGTGACGAGGTGCGCGTGAAGCGCTAGAAGCGCTCCCGCCGGACCACGACCTGCTGGCCGCGGATCGTCGCGGCGCGCAACTTCATGATCACGTGCTCCGTGGCAGCCTCCGGCACCTCGACGAGCGAGAAGCCGTCCGCGATCTGGATCGCGCCGATGTCACCGCCCCGCAGGCCGGCCTCGTTGGTGATGGCCCCGACAAGGTCGCCGGGCCGGATCCCGGCAGACCGGCCCGCCCCGATGAAGATCCGCGTGATGCCGCTGGCCGGAGAGCCCGTCTTCGGCGCACGCAGGACGGGGCGACCTTCCGGGTCGTGCCAGCCGCTGGGCCGGAAGCCGCGCCGCGGACCGGCGGGCGTGGGGCCGCTGGCCGGGCCGGTGCCGGTGGGACGCCCGGGAGCCGGTCGGGGGCCCGCGGGGCCGCGGTCCTGCCGGAACCCGGGACCGCCATCGGGCCCTTCGCCCTCCATGGGCGGCTGCTCCGGACCCCGCCAGGGACCTGGAGCCCCCTGCCCGGGCTGCCCGCCGGGTCCGCCTTGCGACTGGTAGCCGCCCTGGGGCCGGTAGCCACCCTGCGGCTGGTAGCCGCCTGGCCGGTCGAACGCCGGACGGCGCGGCGCGAAGCCGCCCTGGTGCTCTTCCCCGAAGCGCGGACGCGTGCCCGCTCCTCGCGGCGCGGGACGCCCGAACGTGGGCAGGACCGCCGAAGCGAGCTCCGTGGTGTCCTCGTCGCCGCGCGACTCGGCATCCGCCTGGCTGATGGCGGCGAGGGCGATGTCCACGAGATCGAACTCGCCCGAGAGCGCCTCCACCACGCCCCGGTAGCGTTCGAAGCCACCGGCGACCAGCGCCTCGCGCAGGCCGGCGCGCAGCGAGTCGAGGCGGTGCTCCCGCATGTCGGAGACCGTGGGCAGGCCGGCGATCTGCAGCGGCTGACCCACGGCGCGCTCGATGTTCCGCAGCTGGATGTGCTCGCGCGGCTCGACCAGCGTGATCGCGACGCCCTCGCGCCCGGCGCGCCCGGTCCGGCCGATCCGGTGGACGTAGGTGTCGGCCGACGAGGGGACGTCGTAGTTCACGACGTGCGTGATATGCCCGATGTCGAGGCCACGGGCGGCCACGTCGGTGGCGACCAGGACGTCCAGCGCACCATCACGGAAGCGGCCCATGATCCGGTCGCGCTGCTCCTGGGAGAGGCCCCCGTGGAGCGCGGCTGCATCGCGGCCACGCCCCGAGAGCGCCTCGGCCAGGTCGTCCACCTCGACGCGGGTACGCGCGAAGACCAGCGTCGCGTCACCGTCCTCGAGATCCAGGATCCGGCCAAGCGCGGCCAGCTTGTCCGACCGGCGGACCACGTAGGCGACCTGGCGGACGCGGGCGGGCTCGCCCTCGTCACGCCGCTCGGACTGCACCTTGACCCGGACGGGGTCCTTGAGATGGGTCTCGGCGAGGCGGGCGATGGGGCCCGCGATGGTCGCCGAGAAGAGTGCGGTCTGGCGCTGCTTGGGCAGCGAGGAGAGGATCCGGTCCAGGTCCTCGGCGAAGCCCATGTCGAGCATCTCGTCGGCCTCGTCGAGGACGACGGTCTCCACCTCGTCGAACCGGAGCGTGCCTCGGTCGAGGTGGTCAACGGCGCGGCCGGGCGTCGCAACGACAACGTCCACGCCGCGCGCGAGACGGTGCAGCTGGGTGGTGATCGGCTGGCCGCCGTACACCGGGACCACGCGCACGCCGAGCTCGCGCCCGTACTTGTGGACCGCCTCGGCCACCTGCATCGCGAGCTCCCGGGTGGGCGCGATGATCAGCGAGCTGGGGCGGCTGCCGCGGCCGTCGTTGGGAACGCCGCGCCCGTCCACGGGACGACCGGCGTCCCGGCTGGCGTCCAGGCGCGCGGCCAGGCGGGCGAGGATCGGCAGCGCGAACGCGGCGGTCTTGCCGGTGCCGGTGGGCGCCTCGGCGAGCAGGTCGCGGCCGGCGAGGAGCGGCGGGATCGCCGCCTCCTGGACCGGGGTGGGCTCCTCGTACCCGAGGGCGGCGATCGTGCGCAGGAGGCGCGGGTCGAGGCCCAGGGCGGAGAAGCCGACGACGGGCTCTGCGGCGGGCTCTGCGGCGGGCTCTGCGGCGTCTACGGAGGGCGCTGCGGTGTCGGGGGC
>JBAXFC010000542.1:0-2661 GCA_037140135.1 Chloroflexota bacterium | reverse complement strand
CTGGAGCCACCTCCGCGTGGACATGGTGGTGGAGCCGTACGTGGACATCAGCAAGGTGATCCGATCGACCGGGTGGGGCCTCAGGATCGAGGAGAGCACCATCGACCAGGGCGGCGGGAACGTCATCCTGAGCCACTCCTATCGCGACCAGCTGGCGAACCCAGAGGACATCGCGAAGTTCCACGAGCCGGAGCTCTGGCTCGACGAGGCCGCGACGGCCGAGGTCGATGCCATGGCCCACGAGTGCCTTGACGGAATCCTGGGCGTCCGCATGCAGGGCTGGCTTGGCCTCGAGGGCAACCTGCTCTCGTACTGCCTGTGGGACAACATCGAGCAGTTCCGCGGCACCGAGCCGATCCTCATGGACCTGATCGACCGCCCGGAACACCTCCACGCGATCGCCAAGCGGTACATGGAAGTCCGGATGGCGGAGCTGGACCAGCTCGAGGCCAAGGGCCTCCTGGGATACGACCAGGACCGGATCCACTGCACCGGCGCCCAGACCGCCGCCCTGCCGGCGGCCGGCTTCGATCCCGCCCGGCCGCGCGCCAGGGATGTCTGGATCTGCGGTCGCAGCCAGCTGTTCGTGTCGGTCTCGGACACGATGTTCAACGAGTTCGTGCCGCCCTACTACCAGCCCTACTACGCGCGGTTTGGCATCGCCCAGTTCGGCTGCTGCGACCCGCTCCACAACCGGATCGAGGCCATCCGCACCATCCCCAACGTGCGCAAGATCTCGGTCAGCGCGTGGGCCAAGATCGGCAAGGCGGCCGAGAGCATCGGGCCCGACTTCGTCTACAGCCGCAAGCCCAACCCCGCGGTCGTGGCCATGGACGAGTTCGTGCCCGCCCTGGTCGAGAAGGAGTTCGACGAGGTCCTCGAGGTGACGCGGGCCAACGACTGCCCGGTCGAGTTCACCCTCAAGGACATCTCCACGGCGCGGACGGACCCGGTCCGCCTGTGGCAGTGGTGTGAGATCGCGGAGCGGAAGACGCGGGGCTGAGCGACGTTTCCCGTCGCGCCCGCAGGATCCCCGAAGTTGACGCGGCGGATGCCGACCGGGGGGGCCTGCTGAACGTGCCCGACCCCGTGCCGGTCGTGGACGGCCTCCTGGCCGCGACTGCGCTGGTTCACGATCTCGTGCTGGTCCCGCGCAACGTGCTGGTCACGCGCGACGTGCGCGACATCGCGTGGGCCGGCGCCCGGTACCCGGACTCCGCGACCCGAGCCAGCCGGCGCTTGGATCGGACAAACGAGAAGACCCCCAATACGGGGGCCTTCGTGAATAGGCGGAGTTGGCTGGCGCGCTAGGATTCGAACCTAGAACCCCCTGATCCAGAGTCAGGTGCCATACCATTAGGCCACGCGCCAGCGAGCGAGTCGCAGTCTAGCGCAAAACTGCGAGCGGGGGCCATCCCGCGGCCGGGGTGGGTGGTCCGGGGTCGTCCGATACCCGCCCGGGCGACGCGCGACACGCGCCCGAGGCCCGCCCGGCACGCACAGCTACGGCGCCGAGGCGGCCAGGTACGCCGGGTTGGCGACCTCCACGTAGATGCCGACGCCGTTCTCGTCGTCCTCCACGTACGTGCCCACGAGCATGTCAGCGAGCGTCGCCTGGGCGGCCTCGCCGCCGAAGTGGGCGGATGCCCAGCCGAAGGCCCGGGTCCCGTCCTCCTGGCCGAGCAGCGCGCCGAGGAAGCCGCCGAGCGACGTGGCCACGTCGGCCGTGGACGGCATCGGCGTGCCTGCCGGTCCGACGACGCCGGAGAAGCCGTCACCGAGGACGCCGTCCCGGTCCACCACGATGCTCACGATGTGGGTCAGGCCGGTCGCGGGATCGGACCGCAGGCAGCGGACGGACCACCAGCCGGCGGCCTGGGAGCTGGCCTGCGGATCCTCGAAGACGTAGCCCTCACCCTCGTAGTACGCGAGGATGTCATCGGGGAGGAAGGCGAAGCCGCCGTCGGGCTTGGGGGCCACCAGGTTTCCGGACGCACCGGGCACACCGGGCGCGACATCGGCCACGCCGCCCGTGGCGGCTGCGACATCGGCCCCGTCGGCCAGGCCGTCCGTCTCGGCCACAGGGTCAGGCTGGGTCACGACCGCTCCTCGAAGTCAGGGTGCCGGGGCGTCGAGGAAGGCGGGCGTCGCGATCTCCACGTAGGCGCCGACACCGTTGGCGTCATTCTCCGTGTAGGTGGCCACCGTGTTCCCGTTGATGGTGGTGTTGGCCATCTCCTTGCCCAGGTTCTCGGCAAGCCAGGTGGCCGCGGTCGTGCCGTCATCGGAGCCCATGGCGCCACCGAGCACGAACGAGAGCGGGGTGATCATGTCCGTCGTGGTGGGCATCTCGGCCCCGGCCCGGTTGACGACGCCCGCGAAGATGTCGCCCAGGACACCGTCCGGGTCCACCACGAGGCCGATCACGTTGGACGGTGCGGTGGCGCCGTTGTCCTCGATGCAGCGGGTGAGCATCCAGCCGCCGGCCTGGCTGCTGGCGGTGGGATCGCCGCAGGTGTAGCCCTGGCTGCTGTAGTAGGCGACGAAGTCGTCGTAGGTGTTGGCGAGCGTGCCCGTGGGCACGGGGGTGGTGGACGGGGCGACGCTCGGCGCGTCCGTTGGGGCCTCGGTCGGCGCGGTGGTCGGCGTGTCCGTCGGTGC
>JBAXFC010000541.1:0-2665 GCA_037140135.1 Chloroflexota bacterium | reverse complement strand
CCGAAGGCCTCCGCGAGCGCCCGCTCCGACGGCAGCCGGTCCTCGGCGAAGATGCGCAATGTCAGCGAGCGCCGGAGGGCGGTGGCCACCCGCTCCTGGGCCGGCTGCGGCGCCCCGCCCGCCAGCATCAGCAGGACCTGGCCGAGGTCGTCCATCGGGGCGATGGGCTAGAAGACGCGGAGGTGGGCGGCCCGCACCTGGTCCGGCGTCATCGCGTCGAACGAGGCGATCTCCGCGCTGCGCACACCCACCAGGCACCGCCCGAGCAGGTCGCCGAGGCCGCCGAACAGCACCTCGTCCGCCTGCAGGTTCGCGAGCGCCTCCGCCAGCGAGGCGGGCAGCGGCCGGATCCCGCACCGCGCCTGCTCTTCCGGCGACAGGCGCGCCGGGTTGCCCGTCGTCGGAGCGGGCGGCTCGAGCCCGCGGGTCATGCCGTCGAGACCGGCCAGGATCAGGCCACCGAGGGCGAGGTAGGGGTTGCAGGACGGGTCGCAGGCCTTGAGCTCGACATTGGTCGATTCCTCCTCGCGGCCCCAGAAGGACGAGGCCACTCGGACCGTGCACTCGCGGTTGTCGAGGCCCCAGGAGACGGTGGAACCCGCCCACGCATCGGGCGCCAGGCGCGCGTACGAGTTGTACGAGGGACAGGTGAGCGCGACCAGCGCCGGCAGGTGCTCGAGGACGCCGGCGACGAACGCACGGCCCACGGTGGAGAGCAGCCGGTCCGGACCCGCATCGGCGTCGTGGAGCAGGTTCCGCCGGCCGTCGAGCGACCACAGGCTGAAGTGGACGTGGGAGCCGGAGCCGATGCCGTCCGCCCACGGCTTGGGCGCGAAGCTGGCGATCAGGCCGTGGCCGTTCTCGGCGACGCCGCGGACGGTGTCGCGGAACTTGATCTGCTGGTCCGCGGCGGCCAGCGCATCGCGGTAGCGGACCGCGATCTCCTGCTGGCCAGGGCCATACTCGTTGATCGCCTGCTCGACGTCGATCCCCTGGGCCTCGAGCGCATCGACGATGTCGAGCATCACGTCCGCGGCCCGGTCCATGCCCGCCGACGAGTACACGGGCCCGTTGCCGAACGGGGTGACCACCCCGTCGAGCTCCTCGGCCAGGTAGAACTCGTTCTCGAAGCTGGCCATCACGCGGACGCCCTGCTCCTCCGCCGTGGCGATGACCGCCTTGAGGAAGGATCGTGAGCAGCAGCCCCAGTCGAGCCCGTCGTGGTCGAGCTGGTCGCACAGCACGCTCGCCGTCCGCGAGACCCACGGCAGGACCGAGTAGGTGTCCGGGTCCGGGACCACGCGCACCTCGCCCACGGGCGCCATCCCCTCGACGTCGATCAGCTGCTCGAGCATGTTGATCGCGTTCTGGGCCCGGGTCAGGCCGACGCCCTCGCGGAGCTTGCCGGCGAGGTGGGGCAGCGTCACGTTCTTGCCGCGGATGACGCCGGACGGGTCGCAGTAGAGGAACCGGACAAGCCGGACGCCGTCCTCGGTGGCTCGGGTGACGACGTCTTCCGGGGTCATGCGGGCGATCTCCAGGGAACGGTCGGTCGGGGTCGCGTGCCAGGGACCGGGGTCCCATGTCGGGGGGAGCCTACCCGCGCGACCGGCGGCCTGCAATGGAGCCGTCCGACACGGGCTGCGTCGGGGCCGGCTCAGGACGCTTCCGAGCTCCGGTCGATCCAGTCGCGGGCGAGCGCCCAGTACCGGGGATCACGGGGGTCGATGCCCTCGCCGGCGGCCTCGGCCACCCAGCGGGCGATCCAGGCCTCGGCGTCGGCCTCGGGCATGCCCGTGCTCCAGAGGCCGTCCTTGAGCAGCTCGCGAGCGGCGTCCGCAGCGGCGTCCTGGTGCCTGGCATCCGTCATGGAGCGCAGCCTACGCCGCGCTCCTCCTTGCCGCATTGCCCGCGAACCCCATACTGCCGCCCATGGCCTCCGCAGCATCGGTCCACGCCCGTCGCCGCTTGCCGCTTGCCGGTGCGCCGCGGACCGCCGCGTCGCGCCCCACCCGTGCCCCGGGCGGGGACCTGGCCGGCGCGCTCGCGGCGGCCGGAGACGCCGGGGGCCGGATCGCGCTCATGCGCGAGATCAACGGGACCGCGGGCAACGGCGCGGCCGCAGCGCTCGCCCGGAGCCTCCAGCGCCAGGACGACGACGAGGCGGGCCGGCCCGACGACCCGGATGACGACAACGCCCCGTTCGCCACCAAGGACCGACCGTTCGAGCTCTCGAACGCCCGGTTCACGCCCCACAAGCGCCTGGTCGGGATCGCGGATCGGGGCGATCCGCTCGCCAGGTCGGACCCGGCAGCCGCCGTCAAGGCCGTGCAGACCGCGCTCCTCGACACCGGCTACTCGCTCCTGCGCTACCACGACGACGGCAGCTTCGGCAGCGAGACCGCCGACGCCATCCGCCAGTTCCGCGTGGACAACGGCCTCGCCTCCGATGGCGGCATGGACTGGGAGGCCCTGCGCGCGCTCGACGGGGCCGCCCCGGCGCCCGGCGTCAAGCAGGAGCACTACCTCGATTACGAGCGCCTGTTCGGGGACGGCAAGCTCGACGTGATGCTGGCCATCGGCTACGACGAGGGCCAGTCCCAGTACGACGACCTCGATCGCGCCCGCACCTGGCTGACGACCAACAAGCTCATGCCCGATGCCC
>JBAXFC010000540.1:0-2694 GCA_037140135.1 Chloroflexota bacterium | reverse complement strand
GCCTGGCCTCCTTCGTTGCCGACGCCGACGCCGACGCCGATGCCGGTCTGATGCTGCCGGTCGGGGGCATGCCGGGGATGCCGGGCCGCTCCGGCGCTCCGCCGTCGGCCCGCGGATCCATGCGGCGCGAGACGGACTCCCGCCGCATCCTAGTCCCGTGGGCGCGCACTTGATAGAGGCATACCCTGCCGGCCGCCACGGCTCTGGCGAGTCGAATCCGGGCACCGGAACCTGTGACAGGCTGCTGGCACACTGGTTGCCGATCCTCACCCGATCGCGCCTCGCGCTCCAGGGCCTGCGCCCGGTCGCCCACCAGAACCGCGGACTGCGCGACGACGCCGGGGCCGGACCTACACCAAGGACACGTACGAGGGGGAGACGTCGCCATGACAGCGGATGAGCGGACAGTGTGCATGCACTGTGGCGAGGAACCCCTGCCCGGAAGCGGCCTGGTCTGCGCGTTCTGCCGCCGGCCCGTGTCCCCACGCGCCGAGGCGCTGCTCAGCGATCCCGAACTGCAGGCAGCGGTCCAGCGGGCATTCGCGCAGGCGATGTATGAGAGCAGTCAGCGCCGCATCGATTGGGGAGGGTTCGCGCTCGGCGTCACGATCGCGCTGGTCGCCCTTGCGATCTCGCTTGGCACCTACGACTCGGCATCGAAGGGCGGCGGCACGTACGTGGTGTTCTGGGGCGCCGTCCTGTGGGGCGGATGGAAGGCCCTCAAGAGCCTCGCCGGCTGACCGGATGAGGCCGCTTGTCGCGCTTGTGGTCGCCGCTCTCGTGGTGGTGGGCTGCGGCGCGGATCGAGCGCCGACCGGATCGGCGCCGGCGGCCCCCTCGACCGCCGCGCCCGCGAGTCCCGCGTCCGGCCCCGCCCTCGCGCCCATCGGCGCCACCGAGACTGCCCGCGTCGTCCGCATCGTGGACGGCGACACCATCGTCATCGACCGAGGGGGAGGCAACGAGAAGGTCCGCTACATCGGCATGAACACGCCGGAGACCGTCAAGCCCAACTCGCCCATCGAGTTCATGGGCAAGGAGGCGTCCGCGGCCAACGCTGCGCTGGTCGAGGGCCGGACCGTCACCCTCGAGAAGGACGTCTCCGAGACGGACCAGTACGACCGGCTCCTGCGCTACGTCTGGATGGGCGATGGGTCGGGCGCGGGAAGTGGGCTCACGATGGTGAACCTCGCGCTCGTGGAGCAGGGGTTCGCCCAGGTCTCGACGTGGCCACCGGACGTGCGGTACGTGGACCTGTTCACGGCCGCGCAGCGGGTGGCGCGCGAGCAGGGGATCGGGCTCTGGGGGCCGGCGACGCCGGCGCCCTGACAACGAGATCGGACGAGGGGGATCAAGTGGACGACACGCGGACCGTGGACGCGGCACGGCTCCCGGTTCTCGGGCGGCTGCCGGAGCCGGCGTGGCCGGCGCTCGAGGCGCCCATCGACCTTGATGCCTACCGCGACCGGTGCACCGGGAGCCTGGTGACCGGCGCCATCGGCGACGGGCTCGGCGGACCGCTGGAGGGCAGGTCCGCGGCGTCGATCCGGGATCGCTTCGGGCCTGGCGGCATGCGCGAGCCGGTGTACCCCACCTTCCGCTGGTCCGATGACACGCAGCTCACGATGGTCGTGGCCGAGAGCCTGATCGCGTGCGGCGGCCGCTTCGATGCCGACGACTTCGTGGCGCGGCTCGTGGCCTGGCTGCCACGGGCACGTGGCATCGGACGCGCGACCAGGGAAGCCGTGACCGCCCTCTCACGCGGCGAGCCCTGGCACGAGGCGGGACCGCGGATCGACTCGTCCGGCAACGGGGCGGCGATGCGGATGGCCCCGGTGGGCCTGGTCCGCGCGCTCGATCCCACGCCCGCGGCGCTCCTCGCGGACGCGATCCGCTTCAGCATCCCCACCCATGGCGGCGAGGTGGGCCTCGCGGCGGCCGTGGCGATGGCGGCAGCCGTTGCCTACCTCGCGCGTGCCGGGGCGTCGGGCGCGACGTCGTTCCCGGCTTCGGGGCTGGTGGCCTTCGTCACCGATGCCTGCGGCCCGATCGAGACGGCGGCCTCGTGGACTCGCCGCCAGCCGCCCGGGCAGGTGTGGCTCCGCGAGCGGTTGACGGCGATCCCGGCCTGGCTCGACCGCGAGCCGCGGGATGTCTTCGCCGAGACCTGGAGCGGTGCGTTCGCCCTCGAGAGTGTGCCCGCGGCGTTCTACGCCTTCCTGCGCACCCCCGACGATCCGAGGGAGACGCTCCTCACCGCCGCCAACGCGAGCCACGACACCGACACGATCGCGTCGATGGCGGGGAACCTGGCCGGCGCCTGGCTCGGAGCGCAGCGCGTGCGCGAGGGGATCGGGGACTGGTGGGATCGCCTCGAGGGCGCGGAGCAGGTGGTGCGGGCGGCGGAGGGTCTGGCCGGACTCGGCTGACCGGGCGAGCGTCCCACGAGGGCGCCGCGTGGACCCTCGGGCTCGGTGCCTGCGGTGCCGCGCCCGGGTTGTCCCGGCCACTGGTCGCCTCGCGAGCAAACGGGCGCCCGCCGTAGCCAGACGGGTCGTCCGACGAGCAGGAGCGCACCGTCTCGGCGTGAGACCGTGCCAGCCGGGCCACCACGCGACCAGGAACGCACCCCCGGGCGCCCGTAGGCTCGCGGGGCGACCACCGGCGAGGGGCACGAGGCGACCACCGGCGAGG